>NZ_JBFULE010000657.1:0-2977 GCF_056400485.1 Roseateles sp. P5_B10 | reverse complement strand
GCCGTCGCCACCGCCCAGCAGGTCGGTGCCGGCGCCCGAACGCACGGCCATGCCGTCCATTTCGACGCGGGTCAGCTCGGGGCCGTTGCCGCGGATGGATACGTTCACACCTTCGCCGAAGTCGCCGCGGTCCAGCGCCACGCCGGCGATGCGCGAGATGGCCTCGCCGATATTGCGGTCAGGAAAGGCGCCCACGTCCTCGGCCACGATGGAGTCCTGGGCCGTGGCCGCATGCTTCTTGCGGTTGATGCTGGACTGCTGCGACTGGCGCGTGCCGACCACCAGCACGGTTTCAAGTTCCTGCACCGGGGCGCCTGGCTTGCGCGCCGCCGGCTTGGCGTCTTCGGGCTTGGCGCCGTCGCCGCTTTGCTGGGCGAGGGCGGATTGCTGGGCCATCAGGGCCAGGGCCATGGAAACGGCGGTTGCCACCGCAGGCTTGTTGAACTTGTTCACGTGTCTTCTCCGCGCTCCGGTGGGATCCCGGGCTTGTTGTGGGTCGGGTCGCTGCGGGTCGGATAGAGGCGCTTTTGCACCGTCTTCCCGGGCCGCGGCGCGACCTTAAGCAGCCGCCGTAACTCGGAGAAATTCGTTTTGTCTCGTTTGCTATCCCGAAAAGAAATACCGGGCCCAGAAACACTGGTTAACCCGAGGAAGCGAATAGAAACAGTCACGGCCGTGATTGGCCGCAACGCCCTCGGCGCGTTTCCTACGGCTTGACGCGCCAGACCCGCTGCACGGGCGCGGTGCGGCGCAGCACGCGCAGCACGTCGGCCAGGTGCAGACGGTCGCGTACGGCGATGAGCAGCGTCATCTCGGCCGTTTCGCGCAATTGCGCCTCGTCGCTCATCGAGATGTGGGTGATGTCGGCCTCGGCCTGGGCCACCGCCTGGGCCACCTGGGCGAGCACGCCCTTGCCGTTGGCCATCAGCAGCGCGATGCCGGCCTCGAAGCTGCGGCCCAGCTCCTCGGCCCATTCGACCTGGATCCAGTGCTCGCTGTCGCGCTGGAAGAGGCGGCGGCCGATGGCGCATTCGCAGGTGTGCACGATAAGTCCTTCGCCGCGCCCGAGGTAGCCGCGTACTTCGTCGCCGGGGATGGGGCGGCAGCAGCTGGCCAGCTGCACGGAAGCGCCCTCGTTGCCGTCGATGGTCACGCTGCCCTGGTTGGACGGCGCCTCAGCGAAGCGGCCGAGCGTCAGCGCCAGCGCATCGGGCTTTTGCCCCTGCTCGGCCATCAGTCGGGCCAGCTTCTTGGCAATGATGGTGGCAATCTTGCGGCCCGCGCCAATGTCGACGAGGAGCTGCTCGGTGTTTGCGCTGCCGGCCCAGCCGGCCAGCTCATGCCAGATCGGCGCAGCCGGGTCGTCCAGCTCCAGGCTGGGCAGCCCGAGGCCTTCCACGCGCATCGCCTGGGCCAGCATCTTCTCGCCCAGTTCGCGGGACTCCTCCTGCTCCAGGTCCTTCAGGTAGTGGCGGATCTTGGAGCGGGCCCGGCCGGTGCGCACGAAGCTCAGCCAGGCCGGGTTGGGGCTGGCGCCCGGGGCGGTGATGATCTCGACGATGTCGCCGCTGCGCAGCTCGGCGCGCAGCGGCACGGCCTCGCCATTGACCTGGGCCGCGACGCAATGGTCGCCGACGTCGGAGTGGATGGCGTAGGCGAAGTCCACCGGCGTCGCGCCCTTCGGTAACGCCATGATCTTGGACTTGGGCGTGAAGACGTAGATCGCGTCCGGGAAGAGGTCGATCTTGACGTGCTCGAGGAACTCGTTGGCGTCGCGCGTTTCATCCTGGATGTCGATGAGGCTTTGCAGCCAGCGCGCATTGGCCTGCTGGGCCACCAGCGCCGACGCCTGTTTGCCGCGGCTCTTGTAGATCCAGTGCGCCGCCACRCCCTGCTCGGCGATCTGGTGCATGCCCTCGGTGCGCAGCTGGAACTCCAGCGGCGTGGCCAGCGGCCCCATCAGCGTCGTGTGCAGGGACTGGTAGCCGTTGTCCTTGGGCGTGGCGATGTAGTCCTTGAAACGACCGGCTTGCGGCTTGTAGAGCTGGTGCAGCACGCCCAGGGCCGTGTAGCACTGCAGCGGCTCCTCGGTCAGGATGCGAAAGCCAAAAATATCGCTCACCTGGGCAAAGGACAGGCCGCCCTTTTCGCGCATCTTCTTGTAGATGGAATGGACCGTTTTCTCGCGCCCCTGCACCTCCACGCGCAGGCTGGCCTTGGCAAAGGCGGCGCGGATCTCGGCCTCGATGCGCGACACCAGGTCGCGCCGGTTGCCGCGCGCCTTGCCCACGGCCTTGCTGAGCGCCGCATAGCGCCAGGGGTGGAAATACTGGAAGGACAGGTCCTGCAGCTCGCGGAAGGTCTGGTTCAGGCCGAGGCGGTGGGCGATGGGCGCATAGATGTCGAAGGTCTCGCGCGCGATGCGGCGGGCCTTGTGCGGCGCCATCGCACCCATGGTGCGCATGTTGTGCAGGCGGTCGGCCAGCTTGATGAGGATGACGCGCAGGTCGCGTGCCATGGCCAGCAGCATCTTGCGGAAGGACTCGGCCTGCGACTCCTCCTTGGTGGAGAACTGCAGCTTGTCCAGCTTGGTCAGGCCGTCGACCAGATCGGCCGTCGTGGCGTCGAACTTCTCGATCAGCTCGGCCTTGGAAACGCCGCAGTCTTCGACCACGTCATGCATCAGCGCCGCCATCAGCGCCTGGGCATCGAGTCGCCACTCGGCACAGATGCCGGCGACGGCGATCGGGTGGGTGATGTAGGGCTCGCCGGTCGCCCGCTTCTGGCCCAGGTGGGCCTCGTCGGCGAACTTGTAGGCCTCGCGCACGCGCTTGACCTCGGCCTTGCTCAGATAGCCGAGTTTGGGGGCGAGGGCATCAAAGGAAGCAGCTTCCGCCTGCGTGGGCGGCGCCGCCTGGCGCAATCCAGGCAGCGTGAACCAGGCGGTGAGGGAGCGTTGGGCCATATGGTCCCGAAT
>NZ_JBFULE010000656.1:0-2979 GCF_056400485.1 Roseateles sp. P5_B10 | reverse complement strand
CGATGACTCGGCGCTGCGCGGCGGCGGCCATGACGCTGCCGGCCATGGTGAGGATTTCGAAACCGCCGAGAGCCGCGGCGAGCTGCAACGGGGTCTCGGCGTCAGTGTTGGCCGCGAGCGCCTCTGCAAGCACGCCAAGCTTGCGGCCCAGGCCGGCGTCATCCAGACCGGTGCCGCGCCCCACACATTCGGCCAGCGGCAAACCCGTCAGGCGCTGCATCAAGAGGCTGGCCGACGAAGTGTTGCCGATCCCCATCTCACCCAGCAGCAGCGCATTGCCGGGCAAGCGCTCGACGAGGGCCATGCCATTGCGCAGCGCACGCTCGGCTTGTTCGGCCGTCATCGCCGGCCCGACGCTCGCGTCGGCCGTGCCCGCAGCAATGCGCAGGTCGACGGCCCCGTCGGCCAGCGGCGCATCGACGCCACAGTCGGCGATCGTCAGCGCCAGACCTTGTTGACGCGCCAGCACGGACACGGCCGCACCGCCGGCCAGCATGTTGGCCACCATTTGCGGGGTGACCTCGCGCGGGTAGGCCGATACGCCGCGCCGGGACAGGCCATGGTCGGCCGCGTAGACGACAAGCTGCGGCTCGCGCAGCGCGGGCCGCTCCACACCCTGGATCAGCGCGAGCTGCAGGGCCAGGGCCTCGATGCGGCCGAGGGCGCCCAGAGGCTTGGTCTTGTGGTCGATGGCGTGCTGCACGCGCGCAGCAAGTCCGGGCTCGGCCAGGGCCGGCAAGTTGGGAAAGTTCATTTCAATTGCTTTGCTTGATATCGGCGGGCCGAGCGCTGGGTCGCTCCCGAGCCGGCCCGCTCAGGCGATGTGCTTGCCGGTCAAACCGGCAAGCATCGCCGTCCCCTYGGGGGACCGRCCGGGSTCGCCCGCGTTCAGCGCGGCGAGACYGGRCGAGGGGCWCCATGACTAGCCGACGAGGTTGGCCAGGGTCAGCAACGCGAGCAGCAGCATCCACAGCACGACGGAACGCCAGACTAGGCCGACGACGCTTTGCAGATGACCGAGCTGCGGCGGTGCGCCGGCCGTGGAGCCGGCGGCGCCGGTGAACTCGGGTTCGGTACCGGCATCGAAGGTCTTGCTGCGATCCGGCGTGACGCCAGGCGCCGCAGCGCCGCCGAGCTGCAGGCCTACAGCGCCAGCGGCCGACGCGAGGATGATGCCCTCGTTGGAATGCAGCCAGAGGCTGGCGTCGCGGCGCCAGCCATTCACGGCCTCTTCGAAGTTGCCGACGATGGCAAAGCCGGTGGCTGTCAGCCGGGCGGGCAGGTGGTCAATCCAGGTGAAAGCCTGACGCGACAAGGCCAACAGGCGGGTGTTGGTCGGTGCGTCCAGCGTGCGGCTCTTGAAGGCCCAGTAGCGGCCAGCGAACTCGGCCATGCGGTAGACCACCGCGCCTGCCGGCCCCAGGCCGATGGTCGAGCAGACGATGAACCAGAAGAACACGCCAAAGACGTGGCGATGCGCGGCGAGCAGCGAATGCTCGATGACATGTCGGATCAGCTCGGTGCGCGGCAACTCGCTGGCATCCAGGTGGCGCCATTCGGCCAGCAACTGGCGCGCGGTGGCGTCGTCGCCGCGCTCGAGGGCATCACGGATGTCGGTGTAGTAGTGGCTGAACTGCCGGAAGCCCAGCGTCAGATACAGGATGAGGACGTCCAGCCCTAGGGCGAGCAGCACGCTGAAATGGCGCAGCGCCCAGTAGATCAGCGCAACGGCCAGGCCCGGCACCAGAACCGTGATGGCCCAGACGACGGCAGCATGGTGCTCGTCGCCAGCGTCGAAGTTGCGGCCCGTCCAGCGCACCCAGCCGATGACCGACTGGTGCACGCGGTTGCCATGCCTCAGGGGCTTGAGTTGCTCACACAACAGGGCCAGCAGCACCGCGAAGAAATTCATGGGCCGGGATGATAGTGGCGCGCTCAGGCGCCGCTGAGAAGACGATAGAAGTTGCGCAACATCGCGGCGGTCGCGCCCCAGATGAAGTACTCGCGTTCGGGCCCTTGCCAGGGCATGGACAGAAAGCGCCGCTCGGCGCCCGCGAACTCGAAACGGTGGTGGCGGTGGTGGGCCGGATCCATCAGGAAGGCCAGTGGCACCTCGAAGGCTTCGGCAACCTCGAAGTCGTCCAGCGTCAGCGTGAAGCCCGGCTCCACGAGGGCCACCACCGGCGTCACCTGGAAGGCCGTCACTGTCGAATAGACCGGCAACTGGCCAATGATCTCGATGTGCTGGCGCGACAGGCCGATCTCCTCCTCGGTCTCCCGCAGCGCGGTCGCGACGGGACCATCGTCCTCGGGCTCGACACGGCCGCCGGGGAAGCTGATCTGGCCGGCGTGATCGCGCAGATGGTCGGTACGCCGGGTCAGCAGCAGGTTCAAGCCTGCCTCTCGCTGCACCAGCGGGATGAGCACAGCGGCACCAGACGGCTCGCGATTGGCGAAGAGACCCCCGTCGCCGACGAACTCAGGCGTCCAGGCCGCCACCTCCGCCAGGCGCGCCCGTATGGCCGAAGCCGTCAGCGCCAAGTCTGGCACTGCCGGGAGATGATCATCGATGCTCGTGACCGGCACGAGTTGGGGCTGGGTGATAGCGGGGCGGGTCATGCGACAGAAAAACAAAAGCCGCCGAGAGCGTACGCCCTGGCGGCTTTGGCGGTAGGAACCGGCTGATTAAGCCAGCTTCTCTTTGATTCGAGCCGACTTGCCCGAACGCTGGCGCAGGTAGTACAGCTTGGCGCGACGGACGTCACCGCGGCGCTTGACTTCGATCGTGGCGATCAGCGGGCTGTAGAGCTGAAAGGTCCGCTCGACGCCTTCGCCGCTGGAGATCTTGCGGACGATGAAGCTGCTGTTCAGGCCGCGATTGCGCTTGGCAATCACGACGCCTTCGTAGGCCTGCACGCGCTTGCGGGTGCCTTCAACGACGTTGACGCTGACGATCACCGTGTCGCCAGGGGCGAAGGG
>NZ_JBFULE010000655.1:0-2979 GCF_056400485.1 Roseateles sp. P5_B10 | reverse complement strand
CGTTTCAAGGCGCGGACGGTCAGCAGTTCCGGGTCGCCAGGGCCGGCGCCGACAAGGGAGACGGTGTGGTTCATGCCGGAACTTCCTCAGGCGTTGTGTTGACGAGGCGGCGCAGCGCCGGCAGGCAGGAGCCGCACTGGGTGCCGCAGCGCTTTTCGCCCTGCAGCTGCGACAGGCGCTCGGCCGGGCTGCCGCTGCAGCGGGTCAGGGTCAGGCGGATGACGTCCTCGCGCACGTCAAAGCAGTTGCAGACCTGCGGGCTGGCGGCCACGGTGTTGGTGGGCGGCGTGCCGGGCGACAGAAGCCAGCGGCCAACCGTCGATGCCGCAGTGCGCTCGCGCCAGAGGTCGACCAGCCAGGCGCCTTCGTCGTGCTGGCCAACACGCAGCAGGGCCTGCAACGGCGCGGCCTGCAGATCGTCGCCGTCCAGGTTCAGCAGGCGCAGGCGGCCGCGCTGGGCATCGGCATAGCGCAGCACGGCGGGGCTGTTCAGGCCCAGCACGGCGGCGAGTTCATCGACYAGCTCGGGCGCCGGCGCTTCGGCGCAGGCGGCTTCGAAGGCCCAGCCCACTTGTTCACCCTTCGCCGGTGCGGGCAGGCAGTGTGCGTAGCCGAAGCGGGGCATCAGCGCGCGCAGCTGCTCGCGCAGGCGAGGGCCGTCTGCGGGTGCGACCCAGGCGCAGGCGCTGAGGCGCCAGGGCAGGTCGGCCGGCTCGATGGCGACGGCACTGAACTTCAGCTCGGGCTGCTTGGAGTCGGGGCAGAAGGCGCCCTGCGTCACGGCGTTGACACCGAGCTGGGCGCCGATGAACTCGTCGCCCCAGTGCATGGCGACGTCGGCGCCGGCCAGGGGCACGTTCTCATCGAGCTTGAGTTGCAGCACGACTTCGCCGCGGCGCGAGCGCACGTGCACGAGTTCGCCGTCGGCCAGCTTGCGGCGCGCGGCGTCGCTGGGGTGGATGCGCACCAGCGGTTTGCCTTCGTGGGCAAACAGGCGCGGCACGCTGCCGCTGCGGCTCATGCCGTGCCACTGGTCGCGCATGCGGCCGGTCGTCAGCGCGAAGGGGTGCTTGGGGCTGGCGGTTTCGGCAGTGGCTTGATACGGCTTGGTGATGAAGCGGGCGCGGCCGTCGGCGGTGGCGAAGCGGCCATCGGTGTAGAGCCGTGCCGTCGGGCCGGTGACGAAGGGCCACTGCTGCGGGCCTTCGGTGTCCAGCGTGACCCAGGACAGGCCGGTGATGTCGAGGTCGCGGCCGCGCGTGGCCTCGCGGTGTTCCAGCCAGAGGTCTTCCGGCGTCGTGGCCGTCAGGCGAGGCTGCCGGCCCAGGCCGGCGTCGATCAGCCCGGCGATGTCGCTCACGATGCGCCAGTCGGCACGGGACTCGCCGGCCGCCGGCACGGCCGGGCGCACGCGGCTGATGCGACGCTCGCTGTTGGTGACCGTGCCTTCCTTCTCTCCCCAGGTGGAGGCCGGCAGCAGATAGTCGGCGTAGCGCGCCGTGGCCGTGTGGGCGAAGGCTTCCTGCAGGATGACCAGCTCGCAGCGCTCCAGTGCCTGGCGCACGGTGGCCTGGTCGGGCATGGACTGGGCGGGGTTGGTGCAGGCAATCCACAGCGCCTTGATCTCGCCGCGGGCTGCGGCCTCGAACATTTCCACGGCCGTGTGGCCGCGCTTGCCGGGCAGGTCAGGCACACCCCACAGCGAGGCGATCTCGGCCCAGTCCTCGGCCTTGCCCGGGTCGCGGTGGCCCGGCAGCAGCGTGGCCATGCCACCGCTCTCACGGCCGCCCATGGCGTTGGGTTGGCCGGTCAGCGAGAAGGGGCCGGCGCCGGGCTTGCCGATCTGGCCGGTGGCCAGGTGCAGGTTGATCAGGGCCGTGTTCTTGGCGGTGCCGCTGCTGCTCTGATTGAGGCCCTGGCAGTAGAGGCTGAGCGAACTCGGCGAGGTCGCGAACCACTCGGCGGCCTGCCAGATATCGGCCTCCTTGACGCCGCAGACCTGGGCCGCGCGGGAAGGCGCCCAGTCGCGCACCAGTTCCTTCAGCGCGTCGAAGCCTTCGGTGGATTGGGCGATGAAGTCACCCGCCGTCCAGCCCTGCCAGATGACGGCATGCAGCAGGCCGTGGCACAGCGCCACGTCGGTGCCGGGGCGGATCTGCAGGTACAGGTCGGCGAGCTCGGCCGTCTCGGTGCGGCGCGGGTCGATGACGATCAGCTTGTGTGCGGGCTTGTTGGCGCGCGCTGCTTCGAGGCGGCGGAACAGGATGGGGTGGGCCCAGGCCGGGTTGGCGCCGCTGATCAGCACGCAATCGGCCAGCTCGATGTCCTCGTAGCTGCAGGGCGGCGCGTCGGCGCCCAGGGCCTGCTTGTAGCCGACCACGGCCGAACTCATGCACAGCCGCGAGTTGGAGTCGATGTGCGGCGTGCCAATGACGGCGCGGGCCAGCTTGTTGAAGGCGTGATAGTCCTCGGTCAGCAGCTGGCCGGAGATGTAGACGCCGATGGACTCCGGACCATGCTCGGCGCGGATGGCCAGCAGCTTGTCGGCAATCTCGCGGTTGGCCTGATCCCAGCTGATGATCGCGGGCTGGGCCCCACGCTCGGCGCGACGGGCGGGCTCGCGCAGGCGCTGGTGCTGGATGACGACCGGCGTGGCCGTCAGGTGCAGGTTGGTGCCCTTGGTGCACAGCCGGCCGAAGTTGGCCGGGTGGTCGGGGTCACCGCGCACGCCGGTGATTTGGGTGTCGTCATGCTCGATCACGACACCACAGCCGACGCCGCAGTAAGGGCACGTGGATTTGGTTTCGCGCATGGTCATACCCGCCCTCGGCTGTGGAGCCCCTCGCTTGGCGAGGGGATGAGAGGGGAGTGCGCCGTGTCACCGCAATGCGGATCGCGCTTCCGCGCGTATCCGCAGCCGACGCCACAGTAGGGGCAGGTGGACTTTGTCTCGCTCATGTTCTTCTAGCCAGGCAGGTC
>NZ_JBFULE010000654.1:0-2991 GCF_056400485.1 Roseateles sp. P5_B10 | reverse complement strand
GATCGAGACCCGGCCCGAAGGCATCGAACTGGCCCTGACGGTGACCGCCGCCTGCGAGCAGCGCCTGAAGGTGCGCCGGCGCACCCTGGCAGGCCGCACCGGCTGCGGCCTGTGCGGCGTCGAAAGCCTGGCCCTGCTTGGCGCGCTGCAACCCGCCGCCGTCAGCGCGCCAACGCTGGCCCCGCAGGCGCTGGACCGGGCCCTGGCCGCCCTGCCCGCCGCGCAGGTGCTGAATGCGCGCTGCGGTGGTCTGCACGGTGCGGCGTGGTGCCTGCCCAGCGGTGAACTGCTGCTGGTGCGCGAGGATATCGGCCGCCATAACGCACTCGACAAGCTGACCGGCGCCCTCGCCCGTCGCGATACCGATCCGCGTGAAGGCTTCGTGCTGATGTCCAGCCGGGCCAGCTTCGAGCTCGTGCACAAGACGGCGATGGCCGGCGTCGGCTTGCTGGCCTGCATGTCGGCCCCCAGCAGTCTGGCCATTGCGACGGCGCGCGGCCTGGGGCTGGAGCTCTGGGCCTTCGTGCGCGAGGGCCGCGCGACGCGCTACGCCTGACGGTCGCTCAGCGCCATCGGCTCTGACGTTCGGGTTTCGCCTTCGCCGGCCAGGAAGCAGCGAATGACGATCTGATCGCGGCCGCAGCGCTTGGCTTCGTACAAGGCGTCGTCGGCCGCGGCGTACATGGCCTCCGGCGTCAGGTTGGAGCTCGGCGCGGCCCACCAGGCCAGGCCGAAGCTGGCGGTCACAACGCGCTGAGGGCTGCCCTCGTGAGGCAGAGCCAGGGCGTGCAGGGCAGCGCTGAGCTGGCTGACGAAATGCTCGGCCGTCTCGGCCGACGTGGCCGAGAAGATCACGCCGAACTCCTCGCCGCCCAGGCGGAACAGCGCATCGGTCGAGCGCTTGAGGGAGTCCTTGAGCGTCTGCGCCAGGGCCTTGAGGACGGCATCGCCGGCCTGGTGGCCGTAGCGGTCGTTGTAGGCCTTGAAATGATCCACGTCGAGCATGCACAAGGCCACGGCCTGGCCGCGCTGGGCGCCGGCCAGGGCGGCCAGGCAGACATCATTGAAATGACGCCGGTTGAAGGCGCCGGTCAGGGCGTCGACGATGGCCAGGTCGCGCAACTGGCGGTTTGCCGCCTCCAGGGCGCGGGCATCGTCATACAGCCGCTGCTCGTCAGCCTTGCGGCGGGAGATGTCCATGTGCGTGCCGGCCAATCGCAGCGGGCGCCCCTGGGCGTCACGCTCGAAGACGCTGCCGTTGCTCTGCACCCAGACCCAGTGGCCCTCGGCATGGCGCATGCGGAACTCGGCGGTGTAGCGCTCGTCCGCACCGCTGAAATGACGCTTCATCGCCAGGTTGGACTCGATGAGGTCGCCGGGATGGCAGAGTCTTTCCCAGGTCGTGCTCGTCACAGGTTCGAGTTCGGCGCGGTTGCGGCCCAGCATCTGGGCCCAACGCTCGTTGATGTCGAGCCGGCCGGTGTCGATATGCCAGTCCCAGGTGCCGGCCGCCGTGCCGTCCAGCACATTGGCCATGCGCTGGCGATCCTCGGCCAGGTCGGCCTCGGTCCGCTCCAGGCGGCGCCTGACGACGAGGCTGCGCGCCACCGCCAACGCGACGAGCAGGGTTGCCAGGCTGCCTGCGGCCAGGACCAGTAGCGGTGTTCTGTCACCTTCGCCAGCCAGCACGCCGGGCCGGGGCCTGAGCACCAGTTGCCAGGGGCGCCCGCCCACGTCGATGCTCAGCGCCGTGTCGCGCTCGTCGGACTGGAAGGGTTCACTGCCGGCCGATGAATAGATGAGCCGGTGCTTCTCCTCCTGGTCGAAGACGAAGACATCCAGGCCATTGGCGTCGGCCCGCAGCGCCGCCTCGGCCATCAGCGTCGGCAGCTCGATGACGCCGGCCAGGAAGCCCGTCAGCTCGCGGCGACGCGCCTCGACGCCCGCCGGCTGCGAGATCCGGTAGACCGGCGCGGACACCGCGAAGCCGCTGATGGCGGCCGCCTGCTGGCCAAGCCGGATCAACGGAAATGTCTCGGACGCGATGGGCACGCCGGCATCGCGGGCGAGCAGCTTGGAGCGCATGCGGCGCGGGTCGAAGGCCATGTCCACACCGACGGCGGAGCCGTTCTCGGGCCAGGAATAGCGCACCGGCACATGCATGTCGCGCTCGCGCGCGGCGATGAGCCCATCGCCCTGGTATTGCGGCGCCGGCTCGACGACGCGATAGCCCGGTTGCTCCAGATTCGCCTGCCTCTCGAACTCAGCCAGCTGCGCATGCGGCACGACGGGCTGCCACTCCAGCAGGGTCAGGGCCGAGGAATCGGTGACCAAGCCGGCGCCATAGCGTGCGAATTGAGCGCGCGTCAGCCCTGGTTGGGCCGACAACATCCGGCTGGCCGCCTGCAGCGTCTCCACCACCCTCACCAATTGCAGATCAAAGGCGCCGACGACGCTCTGCCCCATCGCGTTCAACAGCTCGCGCTGCTGGCCCGCAGCCTTCAGCGCCAGCGAGCGGTAGGCGCCCACGCTACCTGCCAGGCCCATCACCAAGATGAGCACGACCAGCGCCGCGTCCACGATCCAAGGCCAGAGTCGACGGCGCGACGGACTGCCCAGGCTCATGGCCGGGCCTCCAGCGTCGTCACGAGGCGCTCGTAGAACTGCCCCTGCTGGCGCAAGTACTGCGTCGGGTCCTTGACTGCGTGGATGCGCGCCGACGCGCTCAGCGCTTCGGTGCCGGCCTGCCATTCCGGATCGGCGGCGACCTTGTCGAGCAGTGCGCGCCAGCGCAGAACGGCCTCGGCCGGCATGCCCGCCGGCCCGAGCAGGGCCGACCAGCCCTGCAATTGCTGCATATCGCGCAGGCCGAGCTCGGCGGCGTTCTGCAGCTGTGGCAGCGACCTCAGCCGCCCGTGGGCCGTCGTCATCAATCCACGCAGGGCGCCCGACTGCACGGCCGGCATGATGCTGCGCGCGGTGTTGCAGCTG
>NZ_JBFULE010000653.1:0-2993 GCF_056400485.1 Roseateles sp. P5_B10 | reverse complement strand
CGCCACCGCACTCCGGGCGCCCCGACTTCGTCTGTCGCGGCGCCCTTTTTGCCTCTTTCAGGAGTAACCAATGAGTTACCGCGCCCCCATCAAGGACATGCTCTTCAACATCCAGCACCTCGCCGGTCTGGAGACCCTAACGAAACAAGTCCCTGCCTTTGAGGACTTCGGCCTGGACACGGCCGCCGCCGTGCTGGAGGAATGCGCCAAGCTGACGCAGGACGTCATCGCGCCGCTGAACTTCGAGGGTGACAAGAACCCGTCGAGCTGGAAGGACGGCGTGGTCACGACGACACCCGGCTTCAAGCAGGCCTTCCGTGCCTACGCGGAGGGCGGCTGGCAGGGTTTGGTCCATCCGACCGAATTCGGCGGCCAGGGCGCACCCAAGACGATTGCGGCGGCCTGCAACGAGATGCTGCAGTCGGCCAACATGAGCTTTGCGCTGTGCCCGCTGCTGACCGATGGCGCCGTCGAGGCGCTGCTGACCGCGGGCAGCGACGAGCAGCGCGCCGTCTACATCCCCAAGCTGCTGGACGGCTCGTGGACCGGCACGATGAACCTGACCGAGCCGCAGGCGGGCTCCGACCTGGCGCTGGTGCGCACGCGCGCCGAGCCAGTGGGCGATGGCACCTACAAGATCTTCGGCACCAAGATCTTCATCACCTACGGTGAGCACGACATGGCCGAGAACATCGTCCACCTCGTGCTGGCCCGCGTCGTCGGCGCGCCCGAGGGCGTGAAGGGCATCAGCCTGTTCCTCGTGCCGAAGTTCCTCGTCAATGCCGACGGCGCGCTGGGCGCCCGCAACGATGCGCACTGCGTGTCCATCGAGCACAAGATGGGCATCAAGGCCAGCCCGACGGCGGTGCTGCAGTTCGGCGATCACGGCGGCGCCGTGGGCACGCTGATCGGCCAGGAGAACCGCGGCCTGGAGTACATGTTCATCATGATGAACGCGGCCCGTTACGGCGTGGGCCTGCAGGGCATTGCGATCGCCGACCGCGCGTATCAGAAGGCCGTGGGCTATGCGAAGGACCGCGTGCAGTCGCGCCCGGTGGACGGTTCGGTGGCTGGCAGCGCTGCCATCATTCACCACCCCGACGTGCGCCGCATGCTGATGACGATGCGCGCGCTGACCGAGGGCTGCCGCGCGATGGCGAGCACGGCCGCAGCGGCCTTCGATGCGGCCCATCACCATCCCGACCCGGAGGCCTGCAAGCAGAACCAGGCCTTCTACGACTTCATGGTGCCGCTGGTGAAGGGCTACAGCACCGAGATGAGCCTGGAGGTCACTTCGCTGGGCGTGCAGGTGCATGGCGGCATGGGCTTCATCGAAGAGACCGGTGCGGCGCAGTACTACCGCGACGCCAAGATCCTGACCATCTACGAAGGCACGACGGCCATCCAGGCCAATGACCTCGTGGGCCGCAAGACGGCGCGCGATGGTGGCCAACTGGCCCGCGCCGTGGCCGGCCAGATTGAAGTGACGGAAGGCGAACTGGCCAAGCGCGACAGCGTCGCCGCTCGCGCTGTGCTGAAGGCCCTGCGCGCCTCGCGTGAGGATTTCCTCGCCGTGGTCGACTTCATCGCCGGCTCGGCCAAGAGCAATCCGAATGCGGCCTATGCCGGCTCGGTGCCCTATCTGATGCTGGCGGGCAACCTCGTCGCTGGCTGGCAACTGGCCCGCGCTTTGATGGTGGCGGAAGACGCCTTGGCGACTGACAAGGAATTCATGGCCGCCAAGATCGTGACCGCGCGCTTCTATGCCGAACACATCCTGCCGCGTACCAGCTCACTGCGTGCCGCCATCATTGATGGCGCCGACAGCGTGACGGAACTCAGCCTCGAAGCTTTCTGACGGAGTCCAACTTGGCCCTGCCTCCCATCCTGAAGAACCTGCCGCTGCCCGCCATCGGCTCGCCGCTGTTCATCATCAGCAACCCCAAGCTCGTCATCGAGCAGTGCAAGGCCGGCATCGTCGGCTCCATGCCGGCGCTCAACGCGCGGCCGGCCGAGTTGCTCGACGAGTGGCTGGCCGAGATCACCGAGACGCTGGCGGCCTACAACCGCGCCAATCCGGACAAGCCCGCCGCGCCGTTTGCCATCAACCAGATCGTGCACAAGAGCAATGAGCGGCTCGAGCACGACATGCAGGTCTGCGCCAAATACAAGGTGCCCATCGTCATCACGAGCCTGGGTGCGCATGAAGACGTGAACAACGCCGTGCATGCCTGGGGCGGCATCGTGCTGCACGACATCATCAACAACAAGTTCGCGAAGAAGGCCATCGAGAAGGGTGCCGACGGCCTTATCGCGGTGGCGGCGGGGGCGGGTGGCCATGCTGGCGTGAAGAGCCCGTTTGCGCTGATCCACGAGATCCGCGAATGGTTCGACGGCCCGCTGGCGCTGTCGGGCTCGATGGCCACCGGCGACGCCATCCTGGCCGCCCAGGCCATGGGCGCCGACCTGGCCTATATCGGCTCGGCCTTCATCGCCACCGACGAGGCCCGCGCGACCGACGCCTACAAACAGATGATCGTGGCCAGCAACAGCGACGACATCGTCTACAGCAATCTCTTCACCGGCGTGCATGGCAACTACCTGCGCGGCTCCATCATTGCTGCCGGCATGGATCCGGACAAGCTGCCCGAGAGCGACCCGAGCGCCATGAACTTTGGCGGCAGCGCGGCCAAGGCCTGGAAGGAAATCTGGGGCAGCGGCCAGGGCATCGGCGCGGTGCGCGAGGTGCTGCCGGCTGCGGAGCTGGTGGCGCGGCTCAAGCGCGAGTACGCGGCAGCGCGGGCGCGCCTGGCGCTGAACTGACGCGGCGCCTGGCTTGCCACGACGGCCGCCTGCGGGCGGCCGTTCTTCTTGGTGGGATGGAGCCCACCAACCCTAGGCTCAGGCGCGGAGGTTCGTCGCTACCATCGCGGCCCCCAACCGTTTTCATCGATCCGCAGATGCCCTTGAAGCCCAAAGCCATCCTCGTCTAC
>NZ_JBFULE010000652.1:0-2997 GCF_056400485.1 Roseateles sp. P5_B10 | reverse complement strand
GGCTTGCTCGGCCTGCAGTGCGCGCGCCTGGGCCTGCTCCTTGTCGGCGCGCATGCGCGCGTAGCGGTCAGCCAGCGCCAGCGACAGCAGCAGCAGGTCGACCGCCGAGCCGGCCTGGGTGCCGGCGCTGGTGATCAGGTTGCTGGGCAGCACGCCCAGGTTGCGCATATGGCCCAGCAGCACGGCCACCAGCAGCACGCTGAAGGCCACGACGAAGAAGTAGGCACTGCGCTGGCGCTGCAACGTGCCGGTGATGCCGCAGGCCAGCAGCAGTGCGGCGGTCGTGGCGCTGCAGACGGCCCAGAACGGCGCCGTCTGCGCGAACCAGCCCATCAGCAACGGGATGAGCAGCACATTCAGCGCGATCAGCGCACGCAGCCCGAGGTCCAGCCGCGGCATGGTCTGCGGCGTGCGCAGCATGCGGCGCGAGAACATCATCAGCGCGATAGCCGCCACCGAGCCGGGCACGTTGACGCCGCGCTGCTGCCAGAAGGGGGCGTCCGGCCAAAGGAAGTTGGTGCCGATGCCGGTGAAGCAAGCCAGCGACGCCGCGATGCTGCCGGCGAACAGCACGTACCAACCGAACGACGCGTCGCGCAGCAGCAGGAAGATCACCAGGTTGTAGAGGCCCACGGCCAGCGCCAGCCCGAAGTACAGCATCTGCACGGCCAGCCGGCGCTGGTCGAAGTGCGGAAAGGCATCGGCGCGCCACAGTCGGGCCGGCACGATCAGCGAATTCGCGGACGCCACGCGCAGTACCAGCGTCCGGGTTTCGCCCGGGGCCAGCGTGACCGGCACGGCGAAGTTGCCACCCGGCCAGCGCCGCTGGGCAAAGGGGCGTTGGTAGCCGAGCTCATGCCTGATGGCGGTGCCGTCCGGCGCGAGCAGGCTCACGTCGAGGTATTGCAGCAGCGGATAGCTGATGTCCAGCATGGCCTGCACCGGCTGGCTGCCACCGTTGCGCAGCGGCAGGCGCAGCCAGACCGCGGCCCCGGTGTAGCCGAACGACACGGCCTCGCCGCCGGCCGTGCTGGGCTGCCAGTCGCCACGGGCCGCGGCTGCCAGATCCAGCTTGCGGTCTGGGTCCTGCAACAGCTCCCAGTGCGGCCCCAGCGCCAGCCCATCGGCCGGCAGGGCCTGCAGGTCGACACCACCCGCCCAGGCGACGCCCGACAGCAGCCACAACATCCCCGCCACCCACCACCGCCAGGCTTGCTGGCGCCCACCCAAACACCTCTTCAGCATGGGGCGGGAGTGTAGGCAGCGCCCGCACCCGCTCCGCTGAGAGGCTTCCACTCATTGCCCGAAAGGCCTCCCATGGCAGTCTCCGTCTTCGACCTCTTCAAGATCGGCATCGGCCCGAGCAGCTCGCACACGGTCGGGCCGATGCGCGCCGCGCGCCTGTTCGGCCTGCGGCTGCAGCACGACGGCCTGCTCGACAAGGTGGCCCGGGTGCAGGTCATCCTGTACGGCTCACTCGGCGCCACCGGCAAGGGTCACGGCAGCGACAAGGCCGTGCTGCTGGGCCTGGCCGGGCATGAGCCTGACACAGTGGACATCGAGGCCATCCCGGCCTTGATGGACACCATCCGCGCAGGCGACTTGAACCTGCTCGGCCAGCACAAGGTCGTTTTCGACGAAGCCAAGGACCTGGTCTTCAAGCGCCGCGAGACGCTGCCCTTCCACGCCAACGGCATGCGCTGCATCGCCTTCGACGCCGAAGGCAACGAGATCGCCAACCGCGTTTACTACTCCGTCGGCGGCGGCTTTGTCGTCAGCGACGAAGTGGCGGCCGACGGCAGCAAGCAGAAGGTGATCGCGCCCGACACGACGGTACTGCCCTACCCCTTCAAGTCCGGCGACGAGCTGCTGGAGCTGACCAAGCGCCACGGCATCTCCATCGCCGAGCTGATGCGGCGCAACGAATGCCATTGGCGCACCGAGGCCGAGATCGACGCCGGATTGATGAAGATCTGGGGCGTCATGCAGGCCTGCGTCACACGCGGCTGCAAGACCGAGGGCATCCTGCCCGGCGGCTTCAAGGTCAAGCGCCGCGCCGCGCAGCTGCACCGCGACCTGACGGCCAACCCCGAGGCCGCACTGCGCGATCCTCTGCAGGTGATGGACTGGGTCAACCTCTACGCGCTGGCCGTCAACGAGGAAAACGCCGCCGGCGGCCGCGTCGTCACGGCGCCCACCAACGGCGCGGCCGGCATCGTGCCCGCGGTGCTGCACTACTACACGCGCTTCGTGCACCATGCCAATGAACGCGGCGTCGTCGACTTCCTGCTGACCGCCGCAGCCATCGGCATCCTCTACAAGGAAAACGCGTCCATCAGCGGTGCCGAGGTCGGCTGCCAGGGTGAGGTCGGCGTGGCCTGCTCGATGGCTGCGGGTGCCCTCTGCCAGGTGATGGGCGGCACGCCCGAGCAGGTCGAGAACGCGGCCGAGATCGGCATGGAGCACCACCTGGGCCTGACCTGCGATCCGGTCGGCGGCCTGGTGCAGATCCCCTGCATCGAGCGCAATGCCATCGCCTCGGTCAAGGCCATCAACGCGGCGCGCATGGCGTTGCGCGGCGACGGCACCCACTTCGTCAGCCTGGACAAGGTCATCAAGACCATGCGCGACACCGGCGCCGACATGATGACCAAGTACAAGGAAACGGCCCGCGGCGGACTGGCGGTCAACATCGTCGAGTGCTGACGCCGCCATGTGCCTCGCTGCGTTCGCGCTGAACGCCCACCCGCGCTTCCCCCTCGTCATCGCCGCCAACCGCGACGAGTTTTTCGCTCGCGAGGCCGCGCCCATGGGTTGGTGGCCGGACCTGCCCGACATCCTCGCCGGCCGCGATCTCAGCGCCGGCGGCACCTGGTTTGGCCTGACGCGCGCCGGGCGTCTCGCGCTGCTGACCAATGTGCGCGAGCCGGGAAGGCAGATCGTCGATGCGCCGTCGCGCGGCGCCCTGGTCGTTGACTGGCTTGGCTCGTCCAGCGA
>NZ_JBFULE010000651.1:0-2997 GCF_056400485.1 Roseateles sp. P5_B10 | reverse complement strand
AGCCGGAAAAGTTGTTGCGCAAGGTTTTGCAGATTGCAACCAGCCCTGGCGACCTCGTCCTCGATTCCTTCGCCGGCTCCGGTACCACCGGTGCCGTCGCTCACAAAATGGGGCGCCGCTGGGTCATGATTGAATTGGGCGAGCACTGCCACACACACATCGTGCCCCGCTTGCAAAAGGTGATTGACGGCCAGGACCGGGGCGGCGTGACTGAGTCGACCGGTTGGCAAGGTGGCGGTGGCTTTCGGTATTACGAACTTGCCCCCACGCTGCTGGCGACGGATCGATGGGGCAACCTGGTTATCAATCCCGATTACGACGCGGCGATGCTTTCGGCTGCGATGTGCAAGCTGGAAGGTTTCACTTACGCGCCGTCGGAAGTGTTGTGGTGGCAGCAGGGGCGCAGCAGCGAGACCGACTTCATTTACGTGACCACGCAGACGCTCGGCGCAGAGCAGTTGGAAGCGCTGAGCGACGAGGTGGGCACTGACCCAAACAACAGGCGCAGCCTGCTGGTGTGCTGTGGGGCTTATCAGGGGGTGACAGCCGCGCAGGCGGCGCAGCGCTGGCCGAACCTGACGATCAAGAAGATCCCCAAGATGATCAAGGACCGCTGCCATTGGGGGCATGACGACTACAGCCTGAATGTGGCGAACTTGCCGATGGCGCAGAAAGCGACTGAAGCCGCTACCGCCCCGAGGCAGGACGACTTGTTCGGCGGGGATGACTTGTGAGCCCAAGGCCAGTCACCTCGGTCAAGCCAGCCGCGCCGCCTGCGACGAAGAAGTCACGGACAAGCAGTGCTGATGCGGCCGCGCTGGCGCTGTATGGCCGCGTGCGAGACATTCTCCAGGCCGCCCGCACGGAGGCTGGGCGCAGCGTCAACACGGCGCAGGTAGTGGCGAACTGGCTGATCGGGCGCGAGACGGTGGAGGAGGAGCAGCGCGGGCAGCGGCGGGCTGGCTATGGGGCCAAGGTGCTGCTGGCACTGTCGGCGCGTCTCACGCAGGAGTTTGGCCGGGGGTTTTCGGTGGACAACCTAGAGGCGTTCCGGCAGTTCTACATCGAGTACCCGCTGTTGATTTCCGAGACGGCGTCGCGGAAATTGCCTGCCATCGGCCTCTCGACTGCAGCGGTTGACGGTGTGGCCGTCAGGAAATCCGAGACGCTGTCTCGGATTTCTGTCGGCTTGAATTGGGTGCCGGGCGTGCTGCACCCAGATATCTCCTGGAGCCACTATCGGCACCTGCTGCGCATCGGCCGCGCCGAGGCTCGGGCGTTCTACGAGATCGAGACAGTGCGCAATGCCTGGGCAGTGCGCGAGCTGGCGCGCCAGACGGGCAGCTTGCTGTTCGACCGCTTGGCCAAAAGCCGGGACAAGGCGGGGTTGATGCGCTTGGCCAGGCAAGGCCAAGAAATGATGCAAGCCGTTGATGTGCTCAAGGACCCGGTGGTGATGGAGTTCTTGAACCTACCGGCATCGCCAAAGCTGGTGGAGTCGGAGCTGGAACAGGCGCTGGTCAGCAACTTGCAGACCTTCTTGCTGGAGCTGGGTCGAGGCTTTGCGTTCATCGCCCGCCAGCAGCGCATCACTGTGGATGGCGACCATTTCTACATCGATCTGGTCTTCTATCACACGGTGTTGAAGTGCTATGTGCTGATCGACCTGAAGGTCGGCAAGCTGACCCACGGCGACCTGGGGCAGTTGCAGTTCTACGTTAACTACTTTGACCAGGAGCGCCGCACCGAAGGCGACAACCCGACGCTGGGTTTGATCCTGTGCCCGGACAAGAACGATGCCGTGGTGCGCTACACGCTGGGCGAGCAGCAGGCGCGCAATATCTTTGCCAGCCGCTATCAACTGCACTTGCCCACCGAGGAGGAGCTGCAGCAGGAGCTGAGGCGCGAGTTGCGTCAGCTGAATGTGGGCGCGGTGTCACCCGGCAGCAAGAAAGTCAGCAGGCCAGCAAGCAAGGCCGTAAGCAAAAAACCAAAGGGGGGACTATGAGCCAACGCGAAGTCAACGCGATCACGGGCCGCTTGAGCCTGCGCGCACCGCAAAGCGAGTCACTGGCCAAGCTGGCCAATGCGATAGAAGCAGCACCTTCCATGCTGAAGCATGACCGCGACGAGGCTGACCTTGCCTCGATCCTGGCGACGCTCAAGAGCCAATTCCCGACGTTGCGAGACTTCGAGCGGGACTTTCCTTCCCTGTGCTTTGCGCTGGCCACCGGCGTGGGCAAGACACGGCTGATGGGGGCCTTCATCAGCTACCTCTATCAGGCGCACGGCATCAAGAACTTCTTCGTGCTGGCACCGAACCTGACCATCTACGACAAGCTGATTGGCGACTTCACGCCCAATTCGCCCAAGTACGTCTTCAAGGGCGTGGCCGAGTTTGCGGCCTACCCGCCCGAGATCATCACTGGCGACAACTACAAGGAGCGCGCCCAGGCGATGGGCGATTTGCTGTCGCCGGTGAGCATCAACATCTTCAATATTTCGAAGATCACGTCTGAGATGCGCGGCGGCAAAGCGCCGCTCATCAAGCGCCTGAGCGAGTACATCGGACAGAGCTATTTCGACTATCTGGCCGGCCTGCCCGATCTGGTGCTGCTGATGGATGAATCGCACCGCTACCGGGCCAGTGYCGGCGTGCGCGCGATCAATGAGCTGAAGCCCTTGATCGGCCTGGAGCTGACGGCCACGCCGTTCGTGGAAACGACCAAGGGGCCGGTGCCATTCAAGAACGTGGTTATGAACTACCCACTGGCCCGCGCATTGGAAGACGGCTTCGTGAAGGAGCCGGCCGTGGTGACGCAGCGCAATTTTGACGCCAGCAAGATGCCGCCGGAGGAGGTGGAGCGCGTCAAGCTGCAAGACGGCATCCGCATGCATGAAGCGACCAAGGTCGAGCTGAAGACTTATGCGCGCAGCAACGGCGTCAAGGAGGTCAAGCCCTTCATGCTGGTGATTGCGCGCGACACCACGCACGCC
>NZ_JBFULE010000650.1:0-3001 GCF_056400485.1 Roseateles sp. P5_B10 | reverse complement strand
AGCTGTGGGTGCTGCACACCTCCCGGCGCCTGGCCAGCCCGAAGGTGAAGGCCTTCGTGGACTTCATGAGCACCCGCTTTCCGGAGGGTGCGCTGGTGCTCCCGCTCAGGACCTCAAGTCAAAGCAGGTCGCCGCTGTAGCGGTCGGCCTTGGCCACGACAAAGAAAAAGCCGCTCAGGCAAGCTGAGCGGCTTTCGGGGCTGAGCCCGTTGGGAGCTTAGAACGAGTAGGTGCCGCGCACGTAGTAGGTGCGGCCCGCTGCGTTTGCGTAGCGCGAATCCCAGCCACCAGACTGGAACAGGTCGGCCTGGTTGGTGAACGGCGGGTCGCGGTCGAACAGGTTGCGAACGCCCAGCACCAGGGAAGCGCCCTTGATCGGCGACCAGCTGCCGTACAGGTCGGTCGTCGTGAACGCCGAGACGTGGTTGGTCGGCGTGAAGTCCACGTAGCCGGACTTGTAGTGCACCGCCGTACCCAGAGCGAAGCTGCTGTAGGCCCAGTTGGCCGTCAGGTTGTGCTGCCACTTGAAGATCGGGCCGGCACCGGAGTAGATGCCAACGTTCTGGTTCCACGGGCCCGACGGGTAGTCCTGGTACTCGTACTTGTTGACGAAGGTGCTGTTCAACGCGAAGTCGAACTGGCCGACGTTGGAACGCAGGCGGTACTGGGCGCTCAGGTCGATACCGTTGGTGTTGGTGCCGCCCAGGTTCTGGTTCAGCTGTTCAACGTAACCGCACTTCGGACCCGGGCAGTTGCTGGTGATGGACAGCAGGTTGCCGGGCTGGGAGAAGTGGAAGTACTGCTGCCACTGCGTGTAGTTCTGGAACAGCGTCGACTGCGGCAGCACGGCGATCGCGTTCTTGATCTTGATCGCCCAGAAATCGATGCCCAGGCTCAGGTCGGTCATGGGTTCGAACACGGCGCCCAGGGTGTAGTTCTTGGCCTTCTCAGGCTTCAGATTGGGGTTGCCGCCGTTCTGGACCTGGAACTGACCATTGCAGTTGGCCTGCGATGCGCCGGGGATGGGGGTGCCGCCCGGGCAGTTGATCGGGTTGTTGAAGTTGCCGGCCGTGTTGGTGAACGAAGTCGAGCTGTAAAGCTCGAACAGCGTCGGCGCGCGGAAGCCCGTCGATGCCGAGCCGCGGAACAGCATTTCCTTGCTGGGCTGGAAGCGGAACGACAGCTTGGGATTGGTGCTGTCGCCGAAGTCGCTGTACTTGTCGTAGCGCACCGAGCCGGTCAGCTCAAGCATCTTGTTCACCGGCACGTTGACTTCGGTGTACAGGGCGCCGACCTTGCGCGTGCCCTTGGCCGTCGCATCTGGATCGACGCCGGTCGACGCCGAGACGAGTTGGGCAAATTCCTTGACCGGGTGCGAATCGTAGTTTTCCTTGCGGTACTCGCCACCCACGGCGATCTGCGCCGGGCGGCCAGCGCCCAACCAGTCACCCAGTTCGCGGCTCGCCATGATCTTGAAGATGTTGATCTTGCCGGTGGCGGTCTGCAGCTTGCCGTTCAAGGCCGCCTTTTCCAGCAGGGCGGTGCCGGCGGCGCTCTGGGCGCCGAAGGGGTTGATGACGCCTTCGAGCAGGCCTTCACCGATCATGTCGCCGTCACCGTAGCCACCCGTCAGGTTCTGGTCGACCGTGTTCTTGTTGGCCGAGAACTTGACCGAGTAGTCCCAGTTGAGGGCGTTGCCTTCGGCCGACAGCACGATGCGGCTTTGCTTGTTCTCGTTCATCTGGGCGCGCGAACCGTTCGGGAAATCGCGCCAGAAGACGTAGGCGAAGCCCGGCTGCACGGCCACCGGGTTGGCGAAGGCAGCAGAGGGGTTGAAGATGGTAAGGCCGGCCGTGCCGTCATCGAAGGTCGGGTCGATGTGCGCCGTGGGGAAATAGGGGTTCTTTTGACCATTGGGCATGGTCGGGTTCATGTAATAGCCGCCGTAGGGCACGGGGGCGATGCGCGTCGTGACCCGGTTGCGGGTCAGGAAGCCTTCTGCACCCAGTTCCAGCGAATCATTGACGCGCAGCGTGCCCTTGAGCATGCCGGACGCCGTGTCCGACTTGGGCGCGAAGTCGACGAAGTTGGGCGTGACGATCTTGCACTGCGTGCCGCCAGCAATCGGGATCAGGGCGGTGCCCGCGCAGGCCGGAGCGGCCGGGTTGTAGAGCGCGCTGAAATCCTGGGTGTAGTTGGCGGGATCGGTGCTGTTGGACAGGCCGCCGACGATGCGCTTGTTGAAGTCGCGCTCGTTGCCGGCGATCGGGTCTTCCTTCTTCATGCTGAGGAAGCCGGAGAGGTTGAAGCCCTGCTTGTCCAGCTCGCCGAAGCCGAAGCCGACGTTGGCGCTCTTGGCGCGGCCACCCTTGTGCTTGGGCGAGTCATAGCCCAGCGTGATGGTGCCGCCGTTGTAGCTCTTCTTCGTGATGAAGTTGATCACGCCGCCGATGGCGTCCGTGCCGTACAGGGCCGAGGCGCCGTCGCGCAGCACTTCGATGCGGTCAATCGCAGCGAAGGGGATCATGTTCAGGTCGGGCGCCGAGCCGTCGACCGCGTTGTTGGCGATGCGCTCGCCGTTCAACAGCACCAGGGTCTTGTCGGCACCGATGCCGCGCAGGTCGGCGAAGGATGCGCCGCCGCTGCCCGAGCCGATGGACTGCGCCGCATTGGTCGACTGCTGGACGCCCACCAGGTTGGCCATCACCTGTTCGACGGAGGTCACGCCGGCACTGCGCAGGTCAGCCATCTTGACGATGGTGACAGGCACGCTGGATTCGGCGTCGATGCGCTTGATCGCCGAACCGGTGACGGTCACTCGCTCGATCTGCTGCGGTTCCGCGGGGGCTTGTTGGGCCCAAGCGCTGAGACCGCCGACGGTCATCAGGACCGCGGCGGCGATTTTGGTTTGCTTATGCATCACTGCTCCAGAAAGGAATGGCAAGCGGGTGTGTTGCCAGACGGTTCAGCCAAGAGACAAACCGCCCGATCGGGCGGCGGC
>NZ_JBFULE010000649.1:0-3002 GCF_056400485.1 Roseateles sp. P5_B10 | reverse complement strand
CGTCAAGACCTGGGAGCTTGCCGCTGGCTTCCACGACCGCAGCCATGGGCGGCGCGATCGGGCCGGCATCCAGGGTCAGCAGTGCGCGCAGCGCGGGGAGGCCGACCGTGTCGAAGGCCCGCAGCGGGACGCGGTCCTGCGGCAGTGCACGCAGCGATGCGGGCATCGCGTCCAGCGCCTGCTGCCCCAGGTCTTCGATGGCGCAGGCCACGGCGTCGCTGCGCTCACTGGCGTGGAACACGCCGTTGATAGCCAGCCGCTGGTTGTGCAAGCCCAGCTCATGCAGCTCGGCCGAGGTGTGCGCCGCTTCATTGATCGCGCCCTTGTCCGCCCGCGTCACCAGGATGACGGTGGTCTGGGCCGGGTCGCTCAGCGCTTCCAGCGCCGCCTTGAAGCGCTCCTCCTGCATCTTCAGCCCCGAATGCGGGCCCAGGCAGGAGGCGCCCCGGTCGTTGCCGTCGAGAAAGCCGCTCCAGGCCTTGGGCAGGCTCAGCAGCCGCAACGTGTGGCCGGTCGGCGCGGTGTCGAAGACGATGTGATCGAAGCGACCGTCCTTGTCGGACAGCAGCGCGGCGAACTCGTCGAACGAGGCAATCTCGGTGGTGCAGGCGCCGGACAGCTGCTCGCTCACCGTGGAGAGTTCGGCGTCACTGGCGCCAGCGCCCATCTGCGCCAGCACCCGCTGCCGGTAGGACTCGGCCGCCGTGTCGGGGTCGATGTTGAGCACGGACAGCCCCGGCGCGCCGGGCACCGGCGTTGGCGTGTTGCGCAGCTCGATGCCCAGCATCTCATCGAGGTTGGAGGCCGCATCGGTGCTCACCAGCAGCACCTTCTTGCCCCCGTCGGCCAGCGTCAGCGCGGCGGYGGTGGACAGCGAGGTCTTGCCGACGCCGCCCTTGCCGGTGAAGAACAGGTGCCGTGTGGCCTGGGTCAGGAAGCTCGGCGCCTGCGCGGCCGGCATCAGCCAGGCTTGCACCTCGGCATGCGAGGGCAGCCCGCCGCTGTGCACGACCCGGCCGTCGATGACGACCGCCGGCGTCGCGCTGACGCCGTGACTCAGGATCGCATCGTGATCCTCGACCTTGATGATCTCGACCTCGACGCCCTGCTCCTTCGCCACCCGCTCGATCATCGCGATGGTGCTGCGGCATTTGCTGCAACCCGAACCTAGAACCATGATCTGCATTGGGACTCCTCGTGCTGGGCCGAAAGACTGTTCAACGTTTCAAATCAGGTCCAGCACATAACGCAGGGTTTCATGGTCAGACCCGGCCTTGTCGAGCCTGAACCCGCCCTGCGTCGCCAGCTCGCGCATGCCTACGTTCTCGCGCAGCACCAGCGCCACCAGGCGCTGCGTGCCGTGGCCTTGCAGGTAGCCCACCATCTTGTCCAGCAGCCGTTGCCCCAGGCCCTCCCCTTGCAGCTCGGTGGCCAGGACGATGGCGAACTCGGCCTCGACGTTGTCGGGATCGGCCACGGCGCGCACGACGCCTAGCGTGTGCTGCGTGCCGTCGGCCTGCGCCTCAATCACGACGAAAGCCATCTCGCGGTCGTAGTCGATCTGCACCAGGCGGGCCAGCTCGCTGCGCGGCAGTTCGCGCCGCATGCTGAAGAAGCGCAGGCGGATGTCCTCGGGTGCGAGCTGCCCGGCGAAGGCGAGGTGCCGCGCCTCGTCCTCGGGCCGGATCGGGCGCACCTGCAGCTGCCGGCCCTGCCACGTCCAGGTCTCGGCAAGTTCAGCCGGATAGGGCTGGATGGCGAAGCGCGATGTCCCGGCACTGGCCGCAGGGGTGACGCGCAGGCGGGCGTCCAGCGCAATGACGCCGTCGCCGTCGGCCAGCAGCGGGTTGATGTCCAGCTCGGCCAGCTCGGGCAGGTCGGCCAGCATTTGCGAGACGGTCACCAGCACGTCGCAGATGGCGTCCATGCGCGCGGGTGCATGGTCGCGGTAGCCGGCAAGCAGCTTGGCCACGCGTGTGCCGGCCACCAGCTCGCGGGCCAGCACGCGGTTCAGCGGCGGCAGGCCGATGGCGCGGTCGGCCATCACCTCCACCGCCGTGCCGCCCTGGCCGAACAGGATGACCGGGCCGAACACCGGGTCCACGCTGGCGCCGACGATCAGCTCCTGCGCATGCGGCCGGCTCACCATGGCCTGCACCGTGAAGCCGGCAATGCGTGCTAGCGGCTTGATCGAGCGCACCCRCGCCAGCATCTGCCGGGCGGCCAGCCGCAAGGCCGCGTCGTCGCTCAGGCCCAGCACCACGCCGCCCACGTCCGACTTGTGGCTGATGTCGGGCGACAGGATCTTCAGCGCGACCGGGTAGCCGATGGCGACTGCGGCTGTCACCGCTTCGTCAGCGGTGGGACCCACCGCGACCGTCGGCACGACCGGGATGCCATAGGCCTGCAGCACGGCCTTGGCCTCCAGCTCGTCGAGCATCTCGCGGCCATCGGCAAGCGCCGCCTCGACGACGGCGCGCGCCGCCGCGCGGTCCGCCGGCCCGGCCTCGCTGGCGGTGGGCGCCTCGGTGAGCAGCGCCTGGTTGCTGGCGTAGCGGGCCAGCATGGCGAACGCTCGCACAGCTTCCTCGGGCGTGTCGTAGCCGGCCACGCCCGCGCCTTCAAAGGTGCGCCGCGCCTCGGCCACGCCGGCGTCGCCCAGCCAGCAGCTCATCAGGCGACCGGCGGCCTCGCGGGCCAGTGGTGCGCAGGCAAGGGCGATGTCCTCGCTGCGCACGATGGCCGTCGGTGCGTGCATGAAGAGCACCGTGCCGGTGTCGGGGTCGTCGAGCAGCGCGCGCAGCGTGGCGGTGTAGCGCTCGACCGGCGCGTCGCCAATGATGTCGACGGGGTTGCCGTGCGACCAGGTGGGCGGCAGCACGGCGTCCAGCTTTGCGCGAAGCGCGTCACTCAGCGGTGGCAGGTCGACGCCGGCCAGCGCGGCCGCGTCGGCCGCCATGACACCGGCGCCGCCGCCGTTGGTCATCAGCGTCAGGCCGCGC
>NZ_JBFULE010000648.1:0-3002 GCF_056400485.1 Roseateles sp. P5_B10 | reverse complement strand
GGCGAAGCCGGTGCCCTGGGCCAGAAATGGGCCGTGCTGCTCGTGCAGTTGCCGCCATCCCTGCATTTCGACGCCGGCGTGGCCGACCGCTTCTTCAAGCAAGTGCATGCGGTGTTCGGTGGCGGCGTCGTCTGCGAGCCGCGCCATCTGAGCTGGTTCTCACTCGAGGCAGAGAAGTTGCTGCGCGATCACGAGGTGGCGCGTGCTGCGGTCGACCCGGCCAAGTGGCCGGGTTCCCACGAGCCCGGCGGCTGGCCAGGCCTGCACTACTTCCGCTGGCATGGCTCGCCGCGCATCTACTGGTCACCCTATGAAGAGGCCTGGTTGCAGGAGCGCGCCGAGTTGCTGCCGCGAGACGTGCCCTGCTGGTGCGTCTTCGACAACACAGCGTCCGGTGCGGCGCTGCAGGATGCACTGCGGCTTCAGGCCCTGCTGTGAACCCGGCTCACCACTTGCAGCCCTTGCCGCGCGCCGCGTCCACGGCCAGTGGCAGGGCGGCCAGGATGCCGGCGTTCGCGTAGGCCTTGCGACAGTCCTTGTTGGCGGCATCTTCGATGGACTGCTCGAGCTTGGACTTGCGCTCCGGTGGCTGCGGCAGCATGTCGACCAGGCCCGGGCCGCGGCGGGCGGCAATGTCACCGCGCGGCAGTGACAGGTTCAGCGGCGCGCGCGGTGCGCTGGCCGCGGCCGACGGCGGCATGGGCAGGTCGGGGCCCAGGCGTGAGCCGGCATCGGGCGAGCCTGCCGCAGCTTTGGGTGCGGCATAAGGGCTGGCGTTGGGATCGCCTTTCGCCGGGCCGGCCGGGGCGTTGACCTCGCCGGGCACGTTGCCTGACAGCTCGTTCAGCGCCGACGCGCCAGGTGCGGCCGCGGCGGTTCGCGGGGTGGCGGTGCTTTGCAGCGGCGTGACTGCAGCACCGCCATCGGCCGACTCCAGGCGGCGCACCGGTGCCGGCAGGTCCTGGCTGTTCAGCGCCGGCGCCGTGGTCGTGGCGGCTGCCGCTGGTGCGCGCAGTTCGCTGGAGCGCGTCAGCGGCGTGACGGCGCCGCCTTCGGCTGTCGGCGCCTCCAGCCGCTGTACGGCGGAGGGCAGGGCGGTGCTCGGTTCAGGCTGGGCGACGGTGCTGGGCGGCGCGGCACGCAGCTCGGCGGCGCGTGGCGGTGCCCGGCTCACACCCGCCTCGGCTGACGCCTCGAGGCGGCGCACCGGGGCCGGCAGTTCGACACTCGGCGTGGCGGTGGCGGCCGGCGCAGGCGCAGCACGCAGCTCAGCCGGGCGGGGCAAGGCGGGCGCGGGTGCGGCGGGTGCAGCCTCCAGGCGGCGCACCGCCGAGGGCAGATCGGCAGGCAGGGTGGGCAGTTCGGTCGGGCGGCTCGGCGCACGCAGGCTGGTGGCGGAGGGCAATGGCGCCACGGCAGCCTCGGGCCTGGCTTCCAGGCGGCCAACGGCGGCGGGCAGTTCCACCGAGGGCGTTTGCAGCGGCGCGGTGCGCGGCGGTGCACTGAGGTTCTCGCGCTCCACGGGTTTGAAGCCTTCGGGCAGCTCCAGCGTCGCCGCGCTTGGYGGTGCGGGCGAGGGCTCCTCGGTACGGGCGGCTTCGGGTGGCACTTCCTGCGGGTTCGTGCGGCCCAGCCTGGCGGCGCCAGCTTCGGTAACGGCGGGCGTTGGCACACGCTGTCCGCCGGAGTCGGCCGTGCTGCTGTCGTTCGGCGGCGCGCCGGCTTCACTGCCGCTGCGGCCCAGCAGCTTGACGGTCAGGCTGCCCCAGACACCCTGGCCCGGCGCGGCCGTGCCGCTGGCGTTGCCGAAGACGAGCACCAGCCAGACGTGCAGCAGCACCGCCAGCAGCAGGCAGCGCTGCAGCTGCTTGGGGTCGGGCGGCAAACGGCGGGGAAGGGCGACGGCGGCAGTCACTGCGGGCGCATTTTGGCCCGACGCCGCGCCCGGGTTGTTACCAGCTCCGTCGATCAGAAGATGGTTTGCGCGAAGGTGTCACGCCCGGCGGCCTTGGCGCGGTACAGGGCCCGGTCAGCGCGCTCGAGAAGGTCGTCGGCACCGTCGCCCACGCCGCCCCAGCAGGCCATGCCGACGCTGGTCGTCACGAGGATCTCGCCGCCGGCGGGCAGTGGCATCGGCGGGCGGATGGCATCGACGAGCTTGGCCGCCACGTGCGACGCCTCGGCATCGCTCAGCAGGCCTTCCAGGATGACGACGAACTCGTCGCCGGCCAGGCGCGCCGCGGTGTCGGTGCTGCGCACGGCGCCGCGGATGCGCGTGGCAAATTCCTTGAGCACGGCATCACCGGCGGCATGGCCATGGCCGTCGTTGATGCGCTTGAAGTGGTCGATGTCCATGAAGATCAAGGCCAGGGCCTTCTGGCCGCGGCGGGCGCGCGCCAGCGCCAGGGCCAGCCTTTCCTCGAACTCGCGGCGGTTGGGCAGGCGGGTCAGCGGATCGATGCGGGCCAGTTCATGCAACCGGCGCTCGATGTCCTTGGTGGCCGTGATGTCGGTGGACAGGGTGTAGACGCCGGCGACGTTGCCGTCGGCGCGCCGGTCGGGGATGTAGACGGTGTGAAGGTACCGGGTCAGGCCCAGGGCCTGGGACGCGACCTCAAATTCAACGCGTTCGCCGCGCAGCGCCTGCTCCAGGGCCGGCTGGCRCTGGGCATAGAGCTCGGGACCGATCAGCGCTTTCAKGTGGCTGCCGACGGCCAGTTCGGGGGCCACGCCCATCCATTCCTCGAAGGTCTTGTTGACGAAGGTCAGGCGTTGGTTGCGGTCGATATAGGAGATCAGCACCGGCAGGTTGTCGGCGATGGCCTTGAGGTGGGCCTGGGCGTCGCCGAGACGCTGGGCGGCGAGCTTGCGGTCGGTGATGTCGAAGGTCACCGCGAAGACGCCGACGACCTGGCCGTCGGGGTCGAACTCCGGCACATAGGTCTGCTGGTATTGGCGGGCCTGGCCGTCACTGGGGCCGGTCTCGGATTCGAAGACGACGG
>NZ_JBFULE010000647.1:0-3007 GCF_056400485.1 Roseateles sp. P5_B10 | reverse complement strand
ACAAAAGCCAGGCACGGGGCCTGGCTTGGGACCCTGCGGGCGACGTTCAGGCGACGGCGTCCGCGCTCTGGCGTTGCAGCATGGCGAGCTGGCGGGCGATGGTCTCGCGCAGCTGGCGGCGGTCCACGATCATGTCGATGGCACCCTTCTCCATCAGGAACTCGGCGCGCTGGAAGCCGGCGGGCAGCTTCTCACGCACGGTGTTCTCGATGACGCGCGGGCCGGCGAAGCCGATCAGCGCCTTGGGCTCGGCCAGCACGATGTCGCCCACGAAGGCGAAGCTGGCAGACACGCCGCCCATGGTCGGGTCGGTCAGCACACTGATATAGGGCAACTTGGCCTTGGCCAGTCGCGTCAGCGAGGCATTGGTCTTGGCCATCTGCATCAGCGAGAGCAGGCCTTCCTGCATGCGTGCGCCGCCGGTGGCGGTGAAGCAGATGAAGGGCGTCTTCTGCTCGATGGCGGTCTCGACGCCACGCACGAAGCGCTCGCCGACGACCGAGCCCATGGAGCCGCCCATGAAGTCGAACTCGAAGCAGGCGGTCACGACCGGCACGCTCATGATGGCGCCGCCCATGACGATCAGCGCGTCAGTCTCGCCGGTGTTCTCCAGCGCTTCCTTCAGGCGGTCGGGGTACTTCTTGCTGTCCTTGAACTTCAGCGCGTCGACCGGCAGCACTTCCTGGCCGATCTCGTAGCGGCCTTCACCGTCGAGGAAGGCGTCCAGGCGCGCACGGGCGCCGATGCGATGGTGGTGCGAGCACTTGGGGCAGACGTTGATGTTCTGCTCGAGGTCGGTCTTGTAGAGCACCGTCTCGCAGCTCGGGCACTTGATCCACAGGCCCTCAGGCACCGTGCGCCGGTCGGCGAGGTCGCCCTGCTGGATCTTGGGCGGGAGCAGTTTGTCGATCCAACTCATGTCAGTTCCTCTTGTCGAGTGCGGCACGGATGTCTTGGATGAACGCCGCGCCGGTCAGGGCGACATTATCGGCTGGCTGGCGCTCCAGCAGCTCGACCAGCTTGGAGCCGATGACGACCGCGTCGGAAACGTCGGCAACGGCCCGTGCCGTCGCGCCGTCGCGGATGCCAAAACCAACGCCCACCGGCACGCTGACGTGCTGGCGGATGCGCGGCACAGTCTCGGCCACGGCCGCCGTGTTCAGGTGGCCGGCGCCGGTCACACCCTTGAGCGACACGTAATACACGTAGCCGCTGGCCAGCTTGCCGACCTGGGCCATGCGCGCCTCGGTGGACGTGGGGGCGAGCAGGAAGATCGCATCCATGTCGGCAGCGCGCAGCTTGGCAGCGAACTCCTCGCATTCCTCGGGCGGGTAGTCGACGATCAACACACCGTCCACGCCGGCGTCCTTGGCGTCGGCCACGAAGGCGTCCAGGCCATAGCGTTCGACCGGGTTGGCGTAGCCCATCAGCACCAGCGGTGTCTTGCTGTTGCGGGCACGGAACTCGCGCACGAAGCCAAGCACCTTGCGCAGGCCGATACCGTTCTTCAAGGCGCGTTCACCGGCGCGCTGGATGACGGGGCCATCGGCCATCGGGTCGGAAAACGGCACGCCCAGCTCGATGACGTCGGCGCCGGCCTCGGCCATGGCCAGCAGCAGATCGACTGTTGCACTCGGGTACGGATCACCCGCGGTGACGAAGGGGATCAGCGCCTTGCGGCCGGCGGCCTTGAGCTGGTCGAAAGTGGTGGCGATGCGGCTCATTGCGCACCTCCCTTGACCATCTCGCCCGCTTGCGAAGGTCGGTCGAAATAGGCAGCGCCGGACAGGTCGGCCACGGTGCCGATGTCCTTGTCGCCCCGGCCGCTGAGGTTGACCAGCAGCACCTTGTCCTGGCCGAGCGTCGGGGCGAGCTTGATGGCATGCGCGACCGCGTGGCTGGATTCCAGCGCCGGGATGATGCCTTCGGTGCGGCACAGCCGGTGGAAGGCCGACAGTGCCTCGGCGTCGGTGACGCCGACGTATTCGGCACGGCCGATGTCCTTCAAGTGAGCGTGCTCGGGGCCGACACCGGGGTAGTCCAGGCCGGCCGAGATGGAATGCGTCTCGATGATCTGGCCATCCTCGTCCTGCAGCAGGTAGGTACGGTTGCCGTGCAGCACGCCGGGGCTGCCAGCGGTCAGCGTCGCGGCATGCTTGCCACTGGCGATGCCCTGCCCTTCTGCTTCGACGCCGATGAGCCGGACTGCCTCGTGCGGGATATAGGGGTGGAAGATGCCGATGGCGTTCGAGCCACCGCCCACGCAGGCGATGACGGCGTCCGGCTGGCGGCCGGCCAGCTCGGGCATCTGCTCCAGGCACTCCAGCCCGATGACGCGCTGGAAGTCGCGCACCATCATCGGATAGGGATGCGGGCCGGCCACGGTGCCGATGATGTAGAAGGTGTTCTCGACGTTGGTGACCCAGTCGCGCATCGCCTCGTTGAGGGCGTCCTTCAGCGTCTTGCTGCCGCTCTCCACCGGCACGACGGTCGCACCGAGCAGCTTCATGCGGTAGACATTGGGCGACTGGCGCTTCACATCCTCGCTGCCCATGTAGACGACGCACTCCAGGCCGTAGCGCGCGCAGATGGTCGCCGTGGCCACGCCGTGCTGGCCGGCGCCGGTCTCGGCGATGACGCGCGGCTTGCCCATGCGCTTGGCCAGCAGSGCCTGGCCGATGACGTTGTTGATCTTGTGYGCGCCGGTGTGGTTGAGGTCCTCGCGCTTCAGGTAGAYCTGYGCGCCRCCSAGTTCRCGGCTCAGGCGGTCGGCGTGATAGATCGGGCTCGGGCGGCCGACGAAGTGCTTGAGTTCCTTCTTGTACTCGGCGATGAACTCGGCGTCATTGCGGTAGTGGGCGTAGGCGTCCTTGAGCTGGTCCAGCGCATGGACGAGGGTCTCGGAGACGAAGCTGCCGCCGAAGGTCGCGGTGCCCGCATGGCGGAAATGCCCGGTCGCGTCGGGCTGGTCGTACTGGAACATGGTCTTCCTCTATCGGGTCAGTTC
>NZ_JBFULE010000646.1:0-3015 GCF_056400485.1 Roseateles sp. P5_B10 | reverse complement strand
CTGCACGACATGCGCACCCAGGCTCAGCCAGGGCCGGAAGTTGCGGCCTTCGGCAAAGGCCTTGAGCTCGTCGTCGCCGAGCTGGGGGTAGAAGTTGTAGGGGTCGGCATAGACGCCCTCGCCGCCCCCGGTCCAGCGCACGGCCAGGCGGTAGTCGAAGCGGTGCTTGCGACGTGGCACCTGCGCCTCGAAGAAGCCGCCGCGGCGCTCCTCCAGGTCGACGATGTGCTTCTTGCTGCTGGCATCCAGCAGCGCGACTTCCGCGGCGCCGGGCAGCAGCGCGCGCACCCAGAGCCGACCGTTGTCATCCGCGTGCAGGCCCAGCCGGCCGAAAGGATCGGCATGGCGGCCCGCCAGCAGGGAATCAACGTCGGCGTCGTTCAGCATCGTCAGGTGTTCAGACTCTTCACGGACCAGACACGGTCCACGTACTCGTTGATCGTGCGATCGGACGAGAACGGGCCCATGCCGGCGATATTGCGCAAGGCGCGTTCAGCCCAGGCGGCACGGTCGGCAAACAGCGCATCGACCTTGGCCTGGGTGGCGACGTAATCGGCGAAATCGGCCATCAGCAGGTAGACGTCGCGGTGCAGGATGCTGTCCACCAGCGCGCGATAACGATCGGTGTCGCCGTTGCTGAAGACGCCCGCCGCGATGGCATCGATGACGCGCTTGAGCTGGCGATTCTCTTCGACATACAGGCGCGGGTCGTAGCCCAGCTGCTTGATCTTGGCGACGGCATCGGCGCGCAGGCCGAACACGAACATGTTCTCCACGCCCATGGCCTCGGCCATCTCGATGTTGGCGCCGTCCCAGGTGCCAATGGTGACCGCGCCGTTCATGCCGAACTTCATGTTGCCGGTGCCCGAGGCCTCGGTGCCGGCCGTCGAGATCTGCTCGGACAGGTCGGCCGCCGGGATGATGCTTTCGGCCAGCGTGACGCTGTAGTTGGGCAGGAAGACGAGCTTGAGCTTGTCGCCCACGCGCGGGTCGCTGTTGATGACACGGGCCACGTCATGCGCCAGGCGCACGATGCTCTTGGCCGTCTGGTAGGCCGAGGCCGCCTTGCCGGCGATGACGACGGTGCGCGGCACCCAGTTGGCATCGGGGTTGTCGCGGATGGCCTGGTAGCGGCTGATGACGTGCAGGATGTTCAGCAGCTGSCGCTTGTATTCGTGGATGCGCTTGATCTGSAYGTCGAACAGGCTGTCGACATTGACCGAGATGCCCAGCTCACGGCGGATGACGGCGGCAAGGCGTTCCTTGTTGGCGCGCTTGACGGCCAGGAACTCCTCGCCCAGCTCCTTGTTGGCGGCCAGCGGCGCCAGTTCGCCCAGCTCGGCCAGGTTCTTGCGCCAGCCCTCGCCGATGCGGCTGTCCAGCAGCCCGGACAGCAGCGGGTTGGCCTGCTCCAGCCAACGGCGCGGCGTGACGCCGTTGGTGACGTTGTGGAAGCGCTCCGGCCAGATGCGAGCGTAGTCGGCAAAGATGGTCTGCACCATCAGCTCCGAGTGCAGCGCGGCCACGCCGTTGACGCGGTGCGACGAGACCAACGCAAGCGCGGCCATGCGCACGCGGCGCTCGCTGCCGTGGCTGCCTTCGTCGATCAGCGACACGCGCGAGGCGAAAGCATGATCGCCGGGGATGCGCGCCTGCACTTCTTCGAGGAAGCGGTGGTTGATCTCGTAAATGATCTCGAGGTGACGCGGCAGCAGGTTCTCGAACATGCGCACCGGCCAGGTTTCCAGCGCCTCCGGCATCAGCGTGTGGTTGGTATAGGCCACCGCCTGGCGGGTGATCTTCCAGGCCTCGTCCCAGCCCAGGCCGTGCTCGTCCAGCAGCAGGCGCATCAGCTCTGCCGGGGCGAGCGCGGGATGCGTGTCGTTGAGGTGGATGGCGTTGGTCTTGCCGAGGTTGTGCAGCGAACCGAACTCGCGCAGGTGACGCGCGATCAGGTCCTGCAGCGAGGCGCTGACGAGGAAGGCCTCCTGCTTCAGGCGGAGCTCGCGGCCCTGCTCGGTGCTGTCGTCGGGGTAGAGCACCCAGTTCAGCGCATCGGCCAGCACCTGGTGGCGGGCAGCGCGGGCGTAGTCGCCCTCGCAGAAAGGCTTGAAGGCGATGGGCGCGGCCGTGGCCTGCCATTGGCGCAGCGTAGAGACGCGCTCGCTGTGGTGGGCGGGCACGATGAAGTCATAGGCCTGGGCCTCGATGCTGTCGGCCGGCTGCCAGCGGCGCACCCCGGAGGCATCGACCTCGATGCGGCCGCCAAAGCCAACCTCGTAGCGCAGGTCCTGTCGAGGCAGCTCCCAGGCGGGCGAGTCGCGCGTCCAGTCGTCGGGCTGCTCCAGCTGGCGGCCCTGGCTGATGACCTGGGCAAAGGTGCCATAGCGGTAGCGCAGGCCGTAACCGAAGGACGGCAGCTCCAGTTCGGCGAAGCTGTCCAGGAAGCAGGCCGCCAGACGGCCCAAGCCGCCATTGCCCAAGGCCGCATCGGGCTCGCGCTCCAGCACATCGCCCAGGGCCAGACCCTGCTCGGCCAGCTTGGCTTCCAGCGGGTCGACCAGCTTCAGGGCGGCCAGCGCATTGGACAGCGCGCGGCCCATCAGGAATTCCATCGACAGATAGTGCACGCGGCGCACGGGCGCCTTGTCGCCACGCTGGGCGTCAGCGGCCTGCGTGGTGGCCCAGCGGCGGGCGAGCGTCTCGCGGCAGGCGATGGCCGCCGCGTGCAAGGCCGCCTGCGGCGTGGGGCCATGGCTGGATTGGGACAACTCGCGCTCGTAGGCGGTCTCGAAGGCGGCGCGCAAGGCCTTGTCTTCGGCGGAGAGGGCAGTCGGCTTCTTCATCGCGGTGGAGGCCTTGGCGGCGGGCTTGCGTTGAACGGGTAACGCGAAGCTCTTGGGTGTTGGGGAGTTCATCAGTGCCGGCCCCCAGCGACGGAGGCAAGAATGCTACTCGACGGGCAGCGTTGGCTGAAGTATCGACCAGCTCCGCCCCGTTGTGTAGTTTGACTAC
>NZ_JBFULE010000645.1:0-3016 GCF_056400485.1 Roseateles sp. P5_B10 | reverse complement strand
GTGCTGTGCGGTGGCTGCACCCGACATGCACGGCAGGGCCAGCAGGGCGGCGGCCATCCACAAGGCGCGCAAACTCGAAAACATGGTCATGCAGGCATCCCTCAGAATGAGGCCAGTTTGTGGCCGATTGCATAGCCTGTCTTGAACCGAATTCACCTGCCAAAGGGAGCACCTGGCGGACCCGGCGCGCCCGGCGCCGCCTGCCGCCCGCTGACCGCCGGGCCAATGCGCCATCCGCCGCGCGAGCGGTTGGGCCGGCACCGGCATGACGAAGCCTTCGTCGCCCTGGTGCTCGCCGGCGGCTATGTCGAGGCGGGCGACACGGGGCGGCACCACTTGCGGGCGGGGGATGTACTCGCCCACCGCCGCTGGGAGTACCACCTGGACGAAGTGGCCGGCAGTGGCGCCCAGGTGCTGATCCTGCCCTTGCCCACCGCCTGGGAAGCTGCCACCCATGCCGTCGCCAGCGATCCGGACGCGGTGGTTCGGCTGGCGGAACGGGACCTGCATGCGGCGCTGGACCTGCTGACCGGCAGCCTGACGGAGTTGCCGATTCCCGCTTCGGACTGGCCCGACCTGCTGGCGGCACGGCTGCGCCAGGATCCCGATGCACCGGTGGCTTCGTGGGCGCGCGAGCTCGGCCTGCACCCGGGCAGCCTTGCGCGCGGCTTTCGCCAGGTCTTCGGCGTGACGCCGGCGGCTTACCGCCTGTTCCAGCGTACCCATCGCGCGCTCGGCCACATCGCCCGGGGCAACGCYGGCCTGGCCGCCGTGGCCGCCCAGTGCCGCTTCGCCGACCAGGCGCACATGAGCCGTGCCATCCGCCGCATGACCGGGCTGGCGCCCTCCCAACTGCGCGGCACCCTCAGTGACGGGGGCGACCGGCCGACGGGATGATGCCTTGCTGGCTCAGCGCACGCCCTGCAGCGCGGTGCCGCGAGCCCGCACGACGGGCCAGTTCGCGACGATCTTGGTTGGAGTCAGCTGGACCTCGCCCTTTTCCTCGGCCGCCAGCACGGCCTCCTCGGATTTGAGTGTGTGCGGTGTGACGCCGGGCTTCCAGCGCACCATGACCAGCACCCACAGCGGGCTGTAGGTCGCGTCGGCATTGGCGCCGCCCACGGGCCTCGGGATGGAGGGCAGCACGGTGGYCTGCTCGTCGCCCGGGAACTTGTAGGCCTTCTCGACGGGCATGCCGGGCTTGAGCGTCTCGGCCAGGGCGGGCACGTAGTTGATGCCCTGCTTCTTGGCGATGCCGGGGTCGGAGATGTCCGTGCTGACGTAATGCACGATCTCGCCCTCGAACCACGCTTCCTTCAGAGGCAGGGTGACTTCGTCGGCTGCCCAGCTGGTGGCTGCGCCCAGCAGCAGGGCAGCACTCAGTGCACGGATGACGGGTTTAGGCATTGCGGTTCCTCGTAGAAGGCGAGACGCGATTCTTGCGCACTGGCGGCAGCTCTGATCGAGCGCCTGGACCTCAAGATTGCCGGACGATCTCAACACCCACGTTGACGAGGATCAGTTGCCCACCCATCAAGCGGCGGATTTCGCATTGAGCCGCCTGTCATCGATGCCCGGCGGCCCGGGCAGCCAGCTGTGTCTGCAGCTGCGTTGATACAGCCGAGTGAACTTGCGCCCCTTCTGTGCCTTTGCAACAGCGTGGGCGGTGCCTATCGTGATTCATCGCTTTCGAGCCTCACGAAGGAGCACCCATGCAACGTACCGCCACCTTGTTCCAAAAATCTGCCGTCACCGGCGCGGCGTCGCGCTTGGGCGCATGGCTGCTGAACCTGAGGGACGCGTTCACACGGGATGACGACGAGCGCTTTCTTGGCGAAGCCCGGGATCTCGCCGATCTGGAAAGACGGCTGCGACGCCTGGAACAGGGCCGCTCAGAGCGCTTTGGCCCGCTGCCTGGCGTTTTGTGAGGCCGCATTGCCAGGTCGAGCCTTCGTGGTCCCTCCGACAGGAATCGAACCTGTATCTGCCGCTTAGGAGGCGGCCGTTCTATCCATTGAACTACGGAGAGCACCGTTGGCGCCGTGAAGGCGCCGGTCAGGCGGCGCGCATTCTCGCATGGGGTCTCGCGGGCTTTCTGGCAGCATCCGCCTACTCAAGGAGACACGCGACATGACGCACCAAGGAAGCTGCCACTGCGGCCACATCAAGTTCGAGGTCGAGGGCGAGATCGGCTCCGCCTTGTCCTGCAACTGTTCGATCTGCCAGCGCAAGGGATCGCTGCTGTGGTTCGTGCCGCGCAGCGCATTGAAACTGCTGACGCCGGAGCAGAACGCCAGCAGCTACACCTTCAACAAGCATGTCATCCAGCATCGCTTCTGCCCGACCTGTGGCATGCATCCCTATGGCGAAGGCAAGGGGCCGGACGGCTCGGCGATGGCAGCCATCAACATCCGCTGCCTGGAGGACATCGATCTGAAGGCCGTGCCCGTCACGGAGTTTGACGGGCGCTCGAAATAGGCCTTTAGAACTGCGCGACCAGATGGGGCTGGCCGGCCACCCGCGTCAGCACGCGGCGGGGCTGGTGCAGGGTGCCGCCACGCGTCGCGCGGGCCACGGCGGCCTGGACGGCGTCCAGCAGGGCGGTGAGAAGCGGGCGCTCGCCATTGCAACGCGAGCGGGGAATGACCAGGGCGAGGTCCATGGCCTCGCTGCCTTGYAGTTCCAGGCTGGCGTGAACGACCAGCGTGGACGGGGTACTGAGGGAGACGTCGAGATCGGCATCGACAAGATCGGCGGCGACCGGCAGATGGGGCACGGTCTGCGCAGAGAGTGAGTCTGTGAACATGGCCTGAATCCTCGCGGAGGGTCTTGGCGCCCGCTGTCGGGCAGACCAGGGTGGGGCTGTAGGACGGCGCCTGATTGCTCAGGAATGCATCACCGGCAGGGCCTGCTTGACGGTCGGTTTGTCGAACAGTCGGCCGATCAGTGCCCGCGCAAAAAAGTAGTCGTTGCGCAGCTTGTCGCCGAGGGCATCAAGGCCGACGCGGCCCTGGCG
>NZ_JBFULE010000644.1:0-3019 GCF_056400485.1 Roseateles sp. P5_B10 | reverse complement strand
GGATTGGCGTGCCCGTCGTCAGCCTGATGGGCTGCTACGCCACGCACGCCTTCTTCGGCGTGCCGCTGTGGCTGGCCATCGTGTCGCTGCCGCTGATCTTCGTGCTGACGGTGATCTGCACCAACTCCATGGCGCTGACGTCGTGGACGCCGACCGGCTCGCTGTCCAAGATCACCCAGTTCACGATGGGCGCGCTGGACCGTACGAACCCCGGCTCCAACCTGCTGCCTGCCGGCATGACGGCCGAGATCGCCTCCAACGCGGCCAACCTGCTGTCCGACATCAAGCCCGGCTACATGCTCGGCGGCAAGCCGCGCCACCAGGCCATCGGCCACATCATCGGCAACCTGGCCGGCGTGCTGGTCTGCGTGCCGCTGTTCTTCCTGCTGTTCATCAAGCCCGACGCCAATGGCGCTGCCAGCGCCGCGAACATGGTGTCCGACCAGTTCGGCTTCCCCGCGGCGCTGCAATGGAAGGGCGTGGCCGACATCATCGCCAAGGGGCTGAAGAGCCTGCCCACCTCGGCGCTGATCTCCATGGCCGTTGCCGCCCTGGCGGYCGTCGCCATCGAGGTGGCGCGCATCGTCACCAAGGGCAAATCGGGCCTGTCGGCCGTAGCCATCGGCCTGGGCGTCACGCTGCCGCCGCAAGCCACCTTCATGATGTTCGTCGGCGCGCTGATGTTCTGGTACATGGCCAAGAAGTACAAGAACGCCCCCGCCGACTCCCGCGGCCACCGCATCTGGGTCGAAGGCATGGAGCCCATCTGCGCCGGGCTGATCTCCGGCRCCGCCCTGATGGGCATCGGCGACGCGATCATCGGCGTGCTGATCTGATAATCACCTGTTCTGTCTGCCCGTAGCTCAACTGGATAGAGCAGCTGCCTTCTAAGCAGCAGGTCGGGGGTTCGAGTCCCTCCGGGCAGGCCAAATCAAGGGTTCACGAGAACTCACTGCCAATCAGGCGCCTAGCCCCTACAAGGACTTAGGCGCCTTTTTCATGTCAGRTCCGCTCACGAAGACTCTTTACAGCGCGGGGGAACAGGGGGAACATCCAGGGGAACAAATCGCCAATTCCTCCGCAGTGGGGGAACACGCTCCCCCAAGAGGCCGTTCCCCATGCTCACTGACGCCGCCTGCCGCAATGCCAGTTGCCCCGCCGACAAGCCGCGGGCGCGGTTCGCCGACGCTGGGGGCCTGTACCTGGAGGTGGCGGCCACCGGCTCCAAGCGCTGGTTCGTGAAGTACCGGTTCGGTGGCAAAGAAAAGCGCCTGGCGCTGGGCAACTACCCGCTGGTCAGCCTTAAGGAAGCCAGGGACGGGCGCGACAAGGCCCGCAAGGCCCGCGGTGATGGTCAAGATCCTGTCCAGGCCCGCCGGGTGGCCAAGGTGGTCAACAAGGCCGCCAGCGCCCAAACCTTCGAGGCCGTGGCTCGGGAGTGCTTCGAGACGAAGAAGAGCGGATGGAGCCCGACATACGCCGCGCGCTGGATCGAGCGCATGGAAAAGGATCTGTTCCCCCACATTGGCCCCATGCCTGTGGGGAACATCACCGCCCCGCTGTTGCTGGACGCGCTGCGCCGGGTAGAGAAGCGCGGCGCCCTGGAAACCGCTCACACGCTCCGCCAGACGGCGGGCCAGGTGTTCCGCTTCGGTGTCCAGACCGGCCGCTGCGAGCGTGACCCAGCGCCAGATCTGCACGGCGCCCTTCAGCCGGTCAAGGTCAAGCACATGGCGGCGGTGTTGGAGCCGGCGAGCGCTGGCGACCTCATGCGTGCCCTGGACGGCTATTCCGGCCAGCCTGTGACGCGCGGCGCCCTGCTGCTATCGGCCCTGCTGTTTCAGCGCCCCGGCAACATCCGGGCGATGGAGTGGGCCGAGATCGACGCCGACGCCGCGCTGTGGACGATCCCGGCCGCCAAGATGAAGCGCACGTTGCACGGCAAGCAGAACGGCCGGCCGCACCAGGTGCCCCTGGCACCGCAGGCCGTGGCGATCCTCGAAGAGCTGCGCCCGCTCACTGGCCATGGCCGCTACGTGTTCCCCTCCCTGCTGACGGGCGAGAAGTGCATGAGCGAGAACACCGTGCGCACGGCGCTGCGCCGGCTTGGCTACGGCAACGCCGAGATGACGCCGCACGGTTTCCGCGCCATGGCTCGCACGCTGATCGTCGAGCGGCTGCCCGGCGTGTCGCCTGACGTCATCGAGGCCCAGCTCGCGCACGGCAAGTCCGGCCCKCTGGGCATGGCCTACGACCGCGCCGAGTTCATGGAGCAGCGCCGGGCGCTGATGAAGGCATGGGCGGATTACCTGGACCAGCTCAAGGCCGGCGCAAAGGTTATCGAGTTCAAGGCGGCATGAGGCGGGGGCTCGCCGCCGTCGCGCTGCTGGTGCTGCTGGCCGGCTGTGCCAAGCACTACACGCCCGAGGCGGTGGCGGACCCGTATGGCTTCTTCTCGGGCCTGTGGCACGGCTTGATCAGCCCCTATTCAGTGGCAATGAACTTGCTGTCTTGGCTGCTTGGTTTGGTGGGCCTGGACGTGTTCAGCAGCATCAAGATCGTCGGACGGCCGAACACCGGCTTTGGCTATTGGGCCGGCTTCGTGATGGGTCTGATGTCTTATGGCGGAGCCAAAGGGCGTTGAGCGGGCGGCTGCGAGGACTTAGGCGGGCCTGGACGTGCAAGCGCAGAGCCACGCTTGAGCCAACGACCCGACAATCCAATCGCCGCGCCTAGGCTGATCCCCGAAAACCCGTTTCCCTGACGGGCTGGCGCGGCACTTTCCTCAGGGGGCGCAGGGGGCGCTCGTGGATATTGTGAAGATGGCGCTCGACCAGTTCGACCAATTGATCGAGACCGCTGAAGATTTCGGCATCGAGAAAGACACTTTCCTCAAGCTCGGACAGTCTGCGATGCAGGCCACGTACTTCGAGCTAAACCCGACGGATGAAAGTCGTGCATACGTTGATCGGGCGAAGCAGCAGTTCAACGAGTTGTGTGATGCGGCGCCGGGGGTGCC
>NZ_JBFULE010000643.1:0-3021 GCF_056400485.1 Roseateles sp. P5_B10 | reverse complement strand
CCATCAGGCGCTCACCAATGGCCCGGCCGGGGTTGTTGCCGCCGAGCGGGAAGGGCAGGGCGACATAGGTCCACTGGTCACCACGGTTGCTGGAGATGTACAGGCGGCCGTTGCCAGCGGACGTGTACATGCCGGCGGCCATGTAGACGCGCTGATCGTTGTTCGGATCGACGGCGATGCTCTCGACGCCGTGGAAACTGGCCTCGGCCGCACCGAAGCCCAGGCCGTCGGTGATGGGCACCCAGGACGACGTCGGCTGGTTCCAGCGGTAGGCGCCACCGATGTCGGTGCGCGCGTACAGCAGGTTGGCGGTGGTCGGATGGAAGACGAGGCCGGTGACGTAGCCGCCGCCGCCCCATTTCGCGCTCGTCCAGGTGGTGGCCCCGGACGGTGCAGGAGCGGGAGCGGGAGCCGGTGCCGGTGCCGGTGCCGGTGCCGGGGCAGGCGCAGGGGCAGGGGCAGGTGCAGGTGCAGGTGCAGGAGCGGGTGCGGGTGCGGGAGCAGGAGCGGGTGCGGGTGCGGGTGCGGGAGCGGGTGCGGGTGCGGGTGCGGGTGCGTCGCCACCGCCGCCGCCGCCGCCACAGCCGGCCACCAGGGTCGCGGTGACGATGGAGAGAACGGTGAGTGGTTTGCTGTACTTCTTCATGATGGGAAACGAGGTTGGGTTCGTTGAGGGCTTGACATGGCGGCGCTGATCACAGGTTGCGCATTACTGGCTTTCACGACACTTCTCTGATCGATGGCCGCAGACAGCGCGATCACGCGACCACACCGCCGCTCATCCGACCCGGCGCCATTGGCGCCTTCAGCCGCGGGCAATGCGCAACGCGCTGGCGTGGCGGCTGGGCATGCGCTCGGGCACGTCGACCTCCAGCGCCTGGGCGGTCTGGCGGAATTTCAGCGGCCCGCCCCCCAGCAGTTCGACCCGGCGCACCGGGCGCGGATCGTGGGCGTTGCCTTGGCGCAGCGAGGCGATCTTCAGCGTGCCCTTGGGTTCGCCCAGCGTCAGCGCGTACAGCGCATCGCCCCGGGTCGTGAAGCGGATGTCCTGCGCCGTGTAGTCCACGTTCTCCTTGAAGGCGCCGCTGGCGGCCTCGGTCGGGCCTTCGCCGTGGATCTTCCACGGCCGCGTGCCGTGGATGGCTTCGGCGTTGAGCTTCATCCAGGCGGCCATCTCGGTCATCAGCAGGTCTGATTCGGCCGTCAGCGTGCCGTCGGCGCGCTGCACCACGTTGAGCAGCATGTTGCCGTTCTTGCTGACGATGTCGCACAGCATCGTGATCACCTGCGCCGGCGTCTTGTAGCGGTCGTGCTCGGAGTGAAACCAGTCGCCGTTGGAGGTGCAGGTCTGCCATGGCAGCGGGTTGATGCCCGGGAGCACGCCACGCTCGACGTCCTGCACGCCCACCTCGGCGATGTACTCGCCCGACCCCAGCGACTTGTGGTTGTACACGGCCTGCATGTCGCCATGGCGGCGGACCGAGGTGTTGAACAGGTGGGCCACCATGGCGCGGCCCACATCGCCGAACGGGATGCCGCCGTCGGAGTACAGCAAGTCGGGTTGGTGGCTGTCGATGAGGTCGATGATGCGGCGGTACCAGATCTCGTGGAACTTCGGGTTGTTGGTGTACCAGTCGCCGCCGCGGTTCAGGTACGGCGTGTTGTGCGGCTCGTGGTAGAGGTCGAAGTTCTCGGGATTGGCGCCGTCATAGGCCACGCCCAGCTTGGGCCAGAACTGGTCGCACTGGTGGCTGGTCCACCACCAGTTGTGACTGGTCGCCAGGTGCTCGGAGACACCGAAGCGCAGCCCGCGCTTGCGCGCGGCGCGGCCCCATTCGCCGACCACGTCGCGCATCGGCCCCATCTGGGTGGCGTTCCAGCGGTGGTGCTTGGAATTCCACAAGTCGAAGTTGTCGTGGTGCACGCCCATCGAGACGAAGTACTTCGCACCCGCCGCCGCGTAGCGGTCCATCAGCGCTTCGGGCTCGAAGCGCTCGGCCTTCCACAGCTTGATGATGTCCTTGTAGCCGAACTCCGACGGGTGGCCGTAGGTCTTCACGTGGTGGTCGTAGTGCGGGTGGCCGGGCACGTACATGAATCGGGCATACCAGTCGCCGCGGCTGGGCACGGCTTGCGGCCCCCAGTGGGACCAGATGCCCAGCTTGGCCTCGCGAAACCACGCAGGGACCGCCGACTTGCGCAGCGACTCGGCAGCGGCCGTGAACGGGCCGGACGCCAGCGGCGGCGGCTTGTATGGGGCGGGCGCCACTGGCGCGCAGTCTTGCGCCTGTGCAATGCGGGCGGCGCCCAGGCCGGCGGCGGCCAGCAGTGGCGTGGTCAGGAAGCTGCGTTTACTCAGGCTTGACATGGGGTTCTCTCTCACTTGGCGTTGTCGACGATGGCCTTGACCAGGTCGGGGAACATTGCGCACCGGTCGTACCAGTACGGCGTTCCATTGGCGGCCGTGGTATCGATATAGCTGGTCGCGTTGGCCGCCGGGGACGCAGCTCAGTGCGTGGGCCTGCCAGCCCGACAGGGACGAGTTGCCGCGGCAGGGCAGGCAGTCATTTCTTGCACAGCTCGCTGATGGCGTTCGGGGCGGTGGCGGTGATCACGCCCAGCCGATAGGGCAGCTCGATGTAGTCGTAGTTCTTGCCCTTTTCCATGTCCAGGCCCTGGAAGAGGAACTTCAGCGGCTGGCAGGGGTCGATGCTCAGAGTCTGATCGATGCCGTCGCGAATCATTTCGCCGTGGGATACGCCTTCGGACCAGATCCGGCCGTTGAACTTGACGTTGTCTGCGCCAGCGAACCTGTTCATCGGGGCGCCGGGAATGGGTTGCCAGGCGCCATCCAGGCGATCCGCCGTCCAGGCGCGGAAATACCGGCCCTTGGGCCCCATCGCCTCGATCAGCGTCAGGTACTTGCTGGTGCCTGTGATCTTGTAGGTGTTGCTGGCCTCGAACATGTCATCGCGCTTTTCCGCCATGACGACGACGGGTTCGGCGAAGCCCTGAGGGAAG
>NZ_JBFULE010000642.1:0-3027 GCF_056400485.1 Roseateles sp. P5_B10 | reverse complement strand
CCGCTGGCTGGACCTGAGCCGCTATGCCGACAGCGATGGCTACAACACCGACGGCACGCGTCCCAACATCTGGCGCTACCGCGACTACGTCGTCAACGCCTTCAACGCCGACAAGCCCTTCGACCGCTTCGTCAAGGAACAGATCGCTGGCGACGAACTCTGGCCCGAGCGCACCGAGGCCCTGATCGCCACCGGCTTCCTGCGCAACCTGCCCGACGAGATCAACGCCCGCGACCTGAACCTGAAGAAGCAGGAGGTCGCCAACGACCTGACCGACACGGTCTCGGCCGTCTTCCTGGGCACGACGCTGGGCTGCGCCCAGTGCCACGACCACAAGACCGAGAAGATCACGCAGAAGGAGTACTACGAGTTCCAGGCCTTTTTCGCCAACACCAGCTGGAAGGACGATGTCTCGCCGCTGACGGGCAAGGCCAAGGCCGACTACGACGCCCAGCTGGCCAAGTGGGAAGACGCGACCAAGGACATCCGCGAACAGCGCGACGCGCTGCTCAAGCCCATCATCGAGAAGCTCGAGACCGATCGCCTGTCGGGCTTCGTGCCGGCCACGCGCGAGTCCATCAACAAGCCGGCATCGGAGCGCAATGCCTACGACCGCTGGATCTACCACCGCAACCTGTGGACCCTGTCGGGCCGCACGCGCAACGCCGAGAACCAGCTCAAGACCAAGGACAAGGAGGCCTACGCCAAGTACGAGGTGCTGACGGCGCAGCTGAAGAAGTTCGACGCCCTCAAGCCCAAGGATCCGGGCAATGTCTCCACCATAGTCGAGCTGGGCAACGACGCACCGCCCACCAAGGTCCTCTTCAAGGGCATCTACGACCGACCGCTGCAGGAGGTGCAGCCCGGCCTGCCCGCCCTGTTGACCGACGCCTCGCTGAAGATTGCGCCGACGGCCACGTCGTCGGGCCGCCGCACGGCCCTGGCCAATTGGCTGGTCAGCCCCGACAACGGCCTGACCGTCCGCGTCTTCGTCAACCGCCAATGGGCCCAGTTCTTCGGCCGCGGCATCGTCGAGACCAGCGCCGACTTCGGCAAGACCGGCACCAAGCCCACCCACCCCGAGCTGCTCGACAAGCTTTCGGCCGACTTCGTCAAGAACGGCTGGAGCGTGAAGACGCTGCACAAGCAGATCCTGCTGTCCAGCACCTACCGGCAGGCCAGCCAGGCTCGTGAGGTCAAGCAGGACCCGGACAACAAGCTGCTGTGGGCCTTCCCGCGCCAACGCCTGGAGGCCGAGCAATTGCGCGACTCGCTGCTGGCCGCCTCCGGCCTGCTGGAGGAGAAGCGCGGCGGCCCGTCGGTCTACCCGCCCATCCCGCCCAACTTCGACATCGGCGGCCAGCGCAACCGCTGGCAGACGTCCGAGGACCCGCGCGACCACAACCGCCGCAGCCTCTACGTCTTCGTGCTGCGCAACTCGCCCTATCCGCTGCTGGAGACCTTCGATTGGGCCAACCCACAGTCCCCTCACTTCAAGCGCGACGTGACGACGACGGCGCCACAGGCCCTGGCCCTGGTCAACAGCGACCTCGTGCTGGGCTGGAGCCAGGCTCTGGCCGGCCGTGTCATCCAGGAGGCGCCTGCAGGTGAGTCCGCGCAGATCGACCGCGTCTACGAGATCCTGTTCTCGCGCAAGCCCACGGCCGCGGAGAAGACGAAGCTGGTCGCCTTTCTGAACGCCCAGGAAGCCCTGCAGACGGCCCAGGCCGGCGAGGTCAAGAAGCCGCATCTGCCCGAGGGCTGGGGCGTCGATCCCAATCTGGCCAGGCAGATCGACGGCTTCTACAAGGCGGCCTACAAGCGCGAGCCCGACCGCTACGAGCGCACCGCCTTCCTGACTTATCTGGATCAGCAGGCTGCCAAGCGCAAGAAGGGCGATGGCGGCGATGAGTCGGCGGATGACGGCGGCGCCACGACCGTGGTCGCAGCCGCGCCAACAAGCCCCACCAAGGGCGCCAGCAAGGCCCGCGCCGCCGCCTTCGTCGACCTGGTCCACACGCTGGTCAACACCAACGAATTCACCTATCGCTTCTAAAGAGGTCAGCCCATGAGCCACTCTCACGATCATTCCCGCCGTCACTTCCTCGGCCACGCCGGTGCCGCCACCTTCGCCGCTTTCGGCGCGGGCAGCTTCGGCGGCATCTCATCCGCCTTCGCCAGCGAACTCTTCGACCCGACGCTGCCGCGCCAGCCCCACCACCCGGCCAAGGCCAAGGCCGTCATCTGGCTGCACATGGCCGGCGCGCCCAGCACGCTGGACCTGTTCGACCACAAGCCCGAACTGATCAAGCTGGCCGGCACACCGCTGCCCGACAGCTTCGGCAAGGACCTGAAGACGGCCACCGACGGCGGCGTGGGCAACCTCTACGCCAGCAAGCGCACCTGGAAGCAGCATGGCGAAAGCGGTGCCTGGGTGTCGGACCTGCTGCCCCACATCGCCAAGCAGGCCGACGACATCGCCTTCCTGAAGGGCAGCAAGACCGAGGGCAGCACCCACGTCATCGCGTCGCTGAAGCTGCACACCGCCGGCCTGGTGCCTGGCCGCCCGGCCCTGGGCTCGTGGGTGCAGTACGGCCTGGGTTCGGCCAACCCCGACCTGCCGGCCTTCGTCGTGCTGCCCACGGGCGTGGGCTCAGCCGGCGGCGGCCGCGGCGCCGTCATCTGGAGCAGCGGCTTCCTGCCTGCGGCCCTGCAGGGCACGCCCTTTCGCAAGGGCGACTCGCCCATCCTGCACCTGGCGCGCCCCGAAGGCATCACCGAGAAGGAACAACGCGCCCAGCTCGACCTGCTGCGCGCCTTGAACGGCGAGCATGCCGAGCGCTACCCCGGCGACACCGAGCTGATCGCCCGCGCCAAGAGCTACGACCTGGCCTACCGCATGCAGGTCTCGGCGCCGGAGGCCGTCGACCTGGCCAAGGAAACCGCGGCCACGAAGACGGCCTACGGCATCGGCACCAAGGAGACCGACGAGTACGGCACGGCCCTGCTGCGCGCCCGCCGCCTGGT
>NZ_JBFULE010000641.1:0-3030 GCF_056400485.1 Roseateles sp. P5_B10 | reverse complement strand
GCGCTGCCCAGCAGGCCGGCGAAGTCATGGCCATAGAAGATGTTGTCCCCCAGCACGAGGGCGCTCGGCGAGCCATTGACGAAATCGCGGCCGAGGATGAAGGCCTGTGCCAGGCCGTCTGGGCTAGGCTGCACGCAGTAGCTGATGTTCAGGCCCCAGCGCGAACCGTCGCCAAGCAGGGCTTCGAACCGAGGCGTGTCCTGCGGCGTGCTGATGAGCAGGATGTCGCGGATGCCCGCGAGCATCAGCGTGCTCAACGGGTAATAGACCATGGGCTTGTCGTACACCGGCAGCAGCTGCTTGCTCATGGCCAGCGTGGCCGGGTGCAGCCGCGTGCCGGAGCCGCCAGCGAGGATGATGCCCTTGCGGTTTTTCATCGGAGCCCTTAAAGAATTTCGTTCAGCATGCGTTCCACTCCTTGCTGCCAGGGCGGCAGGACGAGGCCGAAGCACTGCTGCAGCTTGGCCGTGGCCAGGCGCGAGTTCAGCGGGCGCATCGCCGGTGTGGGGTAGTCGCTTGTCGGGATGGCGAGGATCTGGTCCGGCGCGACCTTGATGACCTTGCCCTGTGCACGTGCGAACTCGATGACAAAGCGGGCGTACTCGTGCCAGCTCGTCTCGCCGCCAGCGACCGCGTGATAGGTGCCGGTCAGCGCAGGGTTCACGCGCGCGGCGCGCAGCATGTGGACGGTCAGGTCGGCCAGCAGGTCGGCGCCTGTTGGYGCGCCGATCTGGTCGGCGATGACCTTGAGCTGCTCGCGTTCGGCGGCGAGGCGCAGCATGGTCTTTGCGAAGTTGCCGCCGCGGGCGCCATAAACCCAGCTGGTGCGCAGGATCAGATGCTGGCAGCCGCTGGCGCGGATGGCGTCCTCGCCTTCGGCCTTGGTTGCTCCGTAGACGCTGAGCGCCCCGACGGGGGCTTCCTCATCGCGAGCATGGCTGCCGCTGCCGTCGAAGACATAGTCCGTCGAGTAGTGCACCAGCAAAGCGCCGGTACGCTTGGCCTCGATGGCCAGCAGGGCAGGGGCGGTGGCGTTGATCTTGCGTGCGAGCTCGGGCTCGCTCTCGGCCTTGTCGACGGCGGTATGCGCAGCGGCATTGACGATGACGTGGGGGGCAATGTCTCTGACGCGGGCAAGCAGCGCTTCGGGCTGGGTGAAGTCCGCGCCGTCGTCATGGTCCATTGCGATGACTTCGCCTGCCACAGCCAGTGAGCGTTGCAATTCCCAGCCGACCTGGCCGCCCTTGCCGAGAAGAAGAATCTTCATGGCTTCAGCTGTATTRCTTGGCAACCCAGTCCCGGTAGGCGCCGCTTTGCACGCGGGCGGCCCAGTCTGGATGGTCCAGATACCACTGCACCGTCTTGCGGATGCCGGTCTCGAAGGTTTCTGCCGGGCGCCAGCCCAGCTCGCGCTCGATCTTGCGTGCGTCGATGGCGTAGCGGCGGTCGTGGCCGGGGCGGTCCTTCACATAGGTGATGAGGCGCTCGTAGGGGCCGTCCGCCGAGGGTTTGAGCTCGTCGAGCAAGGCGCACACCGTCTTGACGATGTCGATGTTGGCCTTCTCGTTCCAGCCGCCGATGTTGTAGGTCTCACCCAGCTTGCCGCCGGCCAGCACGGCACGGATGCCGCTGCAGTGATCGGTGACGTAAAGCCAGTCGCGGATCTGTTGGCCGTCGCCATAGACGGGCAGGGGTTTGCCTGCCAGCGCATTGACGATCAGCAGCGGAATCAGCTTCTCCGGGAAGTGATAGGGCCCGTAGTTGTTCGAGCAGTTGGTGGTGACGACCGGCAGGCCGTAGGTGTGGTGCCAGGCGCGCACGAGGTGGTCGCTGGCCGCCTTGCTGGCCGAATACGGGCTGTTGGGCTCGTAGGCGTTGGTTTCGGCGAAGGGCGGATCCGAGGCTTTCAGCGAGCCATAGACTTCGTCGGTCGACACGTGGTGGAAGCGAAAGCCTTGTTTGGCTTCGCCTTCAAGGCCGCCCCAATAAGTGCGTGCCGCTTCCAGCAGCGTGAACGTGCCCTCGACATTCGTCTTCATGAAAGCGCCGGGGCCGTGGATGGAACGATCCACATGGCTCTCAGCGGCGAAGTGGACGATGGCGCGGGGGCGGTGCTTGGCCAGCAAGCTGTCGATCAGGCCGCGGTCGCAGATGTCGCCCTTGACGAAGACGTGACGCGCGTCACCGTCCAGCGAGGCCAGGTTTTCGAGGTTGCCAGCGTAGGTCAACGCATCGAGATTGACGACGGGCTCGTCGCTCTCACGCAGCCAGTCCAGCACGAAGTTGCTGCCGATGAAGCCGGCGCCGCCGGTGACGAGGATGGTCATGTTCTGCCGTAGGTGTCTTCGAAGCGGACGATGTCGTCCTCGCCGAGATAGGAGCCAGACTGCACTTCGATGATCTCCAGCGGCACCTTGCCCGGGTTGGCCAGGCGATGCGTCTGACCCAGCGGGATGTAGGTGGACTGGTTCTCGGTCAGCAGGATGGTCTTGTCGCCGTTGACGATCTCGGCCGTGCCGCTCACGACGATCCAGTGCTCCGCGCGATGGTGGTGCATCTGCAGGCTCAGGGAGGCACCCGGCTTGACCATGATGCGCTTGACCTGGAAACGCTCGCCCGAGTCGATGCTGTCATACCAGCCCCAGGGGYGGTGCACCTTGCGGTGCAGGGCATGCTCGCCGCGTTGCTCGGCGCCCAGGCGGTTGACGATCTGCTTGACCTCCTGGCTGCGCGACCGGTCGCTGACGAGCACGGCATCGGCCGTCTCGACAACGACGATGTCGGTCAGGCCAACGACGCCCACGAGGCGGCTGGTGGCGTGGACCAGGGTGTTCTTGCTGTCGGCGAACAAGGCGTCACCGACGAAGGCGTTGCCGTCGGCATCCTTCTCGGAGACCTGCCAGACCGCTTCCCAGGCGCCGAGGTCGTTCCAGCCGGCATCCAGCGCGACCATGCGCAAGGGGATGTCCGTCCCGGGGCAGCGCTCCATGACGGCGTAGTCGACCGATTCGCTGGGCACAGCGGCAAACT
>NZ_JBFULE010000640.1:0-3034 GCF_056400485.1 Roseateles sp. P5_B10 | reverse complement strand
CAGTTCGAGGTCGTCCTCGGGCAACAGGCTGCCCTGCAGCAGCTCCGGCATGGCATGCAGGGCCGAGGCCTGCCAGACCTGCTGGCGGCGATGGCCGGCCAGCGACGTCAGTGCATCGGCGGCGGCGAGCTGTTGCATGTCTTGCTGCGTCAGGCGGGCTCGGAAGGCCAGGTCCTGCGGGTGGGCGAATTCGCCGTCGCGAGCGCGAGCCTGCTCGATGCGCTCGGCCGCCTCGTCGCCCAGGCCGCCGACGAGGCGCAGGCCCAGCCGCACGGCGGGTTGGTGCTCGCCCGGTCGGGGCTCCAGCGTGCTGTCCTTGTTGCTGTGGTTCACGTCGATGGCGCGCACCTCGACCTCGTGCCGGCGCGCATCCTGAATGAGCTGGCTGGGCGTGTAGAAGCCCAGCGGTTGCGAGTTCAGCAGCGCGCACAGGAAGGCTGCGGGCTCGTGGCATTTGAGCCAGGAGCTGACATAGGTCAGCAGCGCGAAGCTGGCGGCATGGGACTCGGGGAAGCCGTAGGAGGAGAAGCCCTTGATCTGGCTGAAGATGCGCTCGGCAAACGCGTCCTCATAACCTCGTTCTCGCATGCCCTTGACGACCTTGTCGTAGTACTTCTCCAGCACGCCGGGGCGCTTCCACGCGGCCATGGCACGGCGCAGTTCATCGGCTTCGCCGGCGCTGAAGCCCGCGGCGATCATGGCCACCTGCATGACCTGCTCCTGGAAGATGGGCACGCCGCGGGTGCGCCAGAGAGCTTCCTTCAGGGCTTCGCTGGGGTATTCGACCTGGTCTTCGGGCAGGGCGCGGTTCTTCAGGTAGGGATGCACCATGCCGCCTTCGATGGGGCCAGGGCGCACGATGGCGACCTCGACTACCAAGTCGTAGTAGGTCCGCGGCCGCAAGCGCGGCAACATCGACATCTGCGCGCGTGACTCGATCTGGAACACACCGATGGTGTCGGCCTTGCAGATCATGTCGTAGGTGGCGGTGTCGTTGTCGGGGATGGTCAGGTCGATGGCCGTGCCGCGCATCGGGTTGACGAGATCGAAGCAACGCCGGATGGCGCTGAGCATGCCCAGGGCGAGCACATCGACCTTCATCATCTTCAGCTCGTCGATGTCGTCCTTGTCCCACTCGATGACGCTGCGGTCCTTCATCGTCGCGTTCTCGATGGGAACGAGGCGCTCGAGCGAGCCTTGCGTCAGCACGAAGCCGCCCACGTGCTGGGAGAGGTGGCGGGGCAGCCCGTTGAGCTGGCGGCCCAGAGTGATGAGTTGCTGAAGCCGGGGATCGTCGTCCGGCAAGCCAAGCTGCTGCAGCAGCTCGAGGCGGTGTTCTTCGGGCAGCACCTGGGTGGACCAGCCGCTGTGGTCATTGCTCATCACTTCGAGCTGCGCCTCGCTGAAGCCCAGCGCCTTGCCGACATCCCGGATCGCGCTTTTGGGCCGGTAGCAGATGACGACGGCCGTCAGTGCGGCACGGTCGCGGCCGTATTTCTTGTAGAGGTGCTGGATGACCTCCTCGCGGCGCTCATGCTCGAAGTCGACGTCGATGTCCGGCGGTTCGTTGCGCTCGCGGCTGATGAAGCGCTCGAACAGCAGCGTGCTGCGGTCGGGGTCCACCGATGTGACGTGCAGGCAGTAGCAGACCACGCTGTTGGCGGCCGAGCCGCGACCCTGGCAGAGGATGCCGATGCTGCGCGCGAAGTCGACCACATCGGCAACGGTCAGGAAGTAGTGTTCGTACGCCAGCTCCTCGATCAGTTCCAGTTCGTCCTCGATGCGGCGCTTGAATTTGTCGGGCACACCGCCCTTGGCTTCTGGCCAGCGCTTGTAAGCACCGGCATAGGTCAGATCGCGCAGGTGCTGGCGCGGCGTGCGACCGGCAGGCACGACCTCGCTGGGGTAGCGGTAGCTGATCTCGTTGAGGCTGAACGTGCAGCGAGCCGCCACCTGCGTCGTCTCTCGCATCAACGCTTGCGGATAGATCTGCGAGATCCGGTAGCGGCTGCGCAGATGGCGCTCGGCGTTGGGCTGCAGGTCGAAACCGCACTCGGCCACCGTGCGGCCCAGGCACGTGGCCGTCATCACGTCCTGCAGCGCCTTGCGCGAGCGCACGTGGAAGTGCACGTCACCGGCGGCAACCAGCGGCAGCGCCGTCTCCTCGGACAGCGCCTGCAGCCGCTGCAGCCACAGCGCATCGCTGGCCTCGCGCAGCAGCTCGACGGCGATCCAGGCGCGGCCGGCGAAATGGCGCAGCACCCAATGCGCCGCCGGCGCCAGCTCGGCATCTGGGGCCTCGCGCGGCAGCACGAGCAGGGCCAGGCAGTCGGACAGTTTCTCGGGTGAGATCTGGCGCCAGTGCAGCGTGTACTCGCCTTTGACCGGGCTGGCACGCCGCAGCCGGGTGATGAACTGGCTGAGATTGCCGTAGCCGTTGAGGTTCTGCGCCAGCAGCACGAGCTTGAAGCGCGGCGTGCCGGTGTCGTCGCGCACAAGGAACTCGCTGCCGATCAGCAACTGCATCAGCTGCGGTTGCGCAATGTCGTCTTCGGTCTGGCCCGCCTCGCGTGCAACCTCTTTCAGGGCGTGGTGCGCTGCCTCGCGCATCTCCCGCAATTGCTTGTGCGCGCGCACGACGCCCGCCAGCGAGCATTCGTCGGTGATGGCCAGCGCTTCGTAGCCCAGGTCGCAGGCACGCTCCACCAGTTCGGCCGGCTCGGACGCGCCACGCAGGAAGCTGAAGGCCGACAGGCAGTGCAGCTCGGCATACCGCGGCACGTCGGTGCGCGAGCCGGGCTGGGCCCGTTGCCACCCATCGGCGGCGCGGCGCAGGTCGGCTTCCGAGGCGATTCCCTGCTCGCGCAGCATCGCCAGCCGCTCGTCGCGGTCCGACATCGGCGGCGTCATGCGAAGACCCCATGCAGGAACCATCCCGATGTGGCCGTTGCCGCGTCCGGCAGGCGCTCGTGATAGACCCACAGCAACCCGCGCGCGGCGCTGCGGTAGACGAAGTAGTCGCGCGTCTGCAGGC
>NZ_JBFULE010000639.1:0-3067 GCF_056400485.1 Roseateles sp. P5_B10 | reverse complement strand
GAACGACGCCGAGGACCAGGCCGCGCGCTTCCACGCCCAGGTCGCCAACAAGGATGCCGGCGACGAAGAGGCGATGTTCTTCGACGCCGACTTCATCCGCGCGCTGGAATACGGCATGCCTCCGACCGGCGGCTGCGGCATCGGCATCGACCGGCTGATGATGTTGATCACGGACTCGCCGTCAATCCGCGATGTGATCCTGTTCCCGGCGCTGCGCCGGGAAGGCGGAAACTAGGCTGCCGAGGCGGGCGCTTTGCCCGCGATGCATTCGCTGTCGATGAGCTGCGACAGCTGCGCGAAGGCGTCATGCGGCATTTGTTGCGGGGTCTGGTCAAGGGGACTTTGAAGCAGGCGCAAAGCAAAAAGGGAACGTTTTCAACACGTTCCCTTTTTATCTCCAGTCAGTGCCTTGATGCCCTAACTGTCTGGCATTGCCCTCTCGGGTCGCCTTTCGTCGGTTTGAAACCGCTTTGTTTCAGCGTTCGCTCAACGGCTGGCCAGGGCGGAGGCACGGCGCACGACAGGAGCCGGGAAATCACCCAGTTCGCGGGCGGCGTTTTCACCATGGTCGGCTGCCTGGGCGGCGGCGATCTTCTCGTCGGCGCGCACTTCGCTCGGCTTGACGGTCAGCACGGCCTGGCGGGGAAGCTTGACAGTGGCAACCGCGGCAGCCTTGGCCGCGCCCGGGGTCGTCACTTCGATGCCCTTTTCGCCCTGGATGGCGGCCAGTTCGCCGCTGTTACGGGCCGCAACCAGATCGGCAACGACTTGCTCGCGGGTCAACGGGGTGGTTTGGGCGGAGGCGGCGCCTGCGGCGATCAACAGGGTGGCGGCGATGAGGGTGGACAGCTTGCTCATGACGGGCTCCTTCAGTGTCTGGCAGGAACTTCCTGCTTTCTAGGTCACTCGGACATCGCGACCGCGGTGTCCATGGGCCGAACTGTAGGGAGCTGATCTCAGTAGAAATACTAGGCTGGCGGGAACTGACTATTCATTCAACGCAAACAGTCATCCCTAGTTCGTCATCGTTTCGCCACAAGCCATCAACGGTGCTCGAAGTTCGGCGCTCGCTTGGCCAGGAAGGCTTCCATGCCCTCGTGCTGATCATGGCTGCCGAACAGCGCATGAAAGTAGCGGCGCTCCACGGCCACGCCGTCGGTGAGCGGCGCCTGATAGGCGAGGTTGACGAGTTCCTTGATCAGCATGACCGAGGGGCCGCTGAAGCCATTGATGGTTTCAGCGGCGGCCAGGGCTTCTTCGAGCAGCTTGTCAGCCGGCACGACGCGCGACACCAGGCCTGCGCTCTCGGCTTCTGCGGCGCCCATCATGCGGGCGGTCAACAGCATGTCCATGGCCTTGCTCTTGCCCACCGCGCGCGGCAGGCGCTGGGTGCCGCCCGCGCCGGGGACGATGCCAAGCTTGATCTCGGGTTGGCCGAACTTGGCTGTGTCGGCCGCGATGATGAAGTCGCACATCATCGCCAGCTCACAGCCGCCGCCGAGCGCAAAGCCGCCTACCGCAGCGATGACGGGTTTGCGCACCTGCAGGATGGTCTCCCAGTTCTTGGAGATCAAACCGCTCTTGAAAGCCGTGGCGAAGGTGTGGGGCAGCATGGTCGGAATGTCGGCGCCGGCCGCGAAGGCGCGCTCCGATCCGGTCAGCACGATGCAGCCGATGCCGTCATCGGCGTCAAAGGCGAGCAGGGCGGCGCCCATTTCGTCCATCAGCTGGTCGTTCAGCGCGTTCAGCGCCTTGGGGCGGTTCAGCGTGATCAGTCCGGTCTTGCGCGGGCCGTCGCCATGGACGGCGGTGAGGATGCATTCGTAGGTCATTGGCTGAGTTTCCTGGGCGTGTCGTTGATTGATTCTGGCGCGGCTTGCAGCGGCGCGCTCTTGAGCATGAGATCGATATAGGTGTCGGCGTCCTGTCGGATGACCAGGCGCACGGGCAGGTATTGCAGGCCAGGTGCCAGCCAGACTTCAGCGGCCAGGTCGCCACCGGCGGGCGCACGGGTGGGCCTGAGATGCCAGCTGGCCAGCGGGCCCATCGGCGTATCCAGCGTCTCTTCGCCCACCACTTCGTATTGCCAGATGTATTGACGGCGAGCCAGCACCAGCGGGAACTGCACGGTGCGCCCAGCCTGGAGCAGCTCGCGGCCGGTCAAAAAGAGCCAGGTCAACTGGACGAACTGGCTGGCCGAATCCTGCGCGCCCCGCGAGGCCGGCTCGCGCGAACCGGTGGCGAGTTGGACCTCATTGCCCAGGAAGAACACGCTGGCGCGCCGGCTGTCACTGAGAATGACCTTGGTCTCCTCGTCGTAGCGTTGCGGCGCGATGCCCTCGGGCGTCAACTGGCCCTGGCTGCTCATGCGTCGTGTGATCAGCGGCGCGAAGCCGGGGCCGACGCCGACGTCGAGGTGGACTTGGTAGTCCCGCCCCTTGCGCAGCCATTCGACCTGGGCCTGGCCGCTGATTGGTCCCCGGTAGTTGCCGGTCAGCACATAGCTGAGCCGCGTTGACAGCGGCCATTCAGGACCGGGCTCCCCGTCCACCGGCGGCGCCGACGCGGCCTGGGCAACGGAGGCGGGTTGTTCAGGCGCTGACGCTACGGACGCGACGGGCTCGGGGAACGGCGGTTCCGATGCGGCGACGGGCTCAGGTGCGGAGGCCGCCGGACCTGGCAGTTGGACGTTCGCTGACGGCGCCTTGGCGCGCGGCTGAGGTGGCGAAGGCGGCCGCACGCGCAAAGCAGGCGGCTCATGCAACTGCATCTCGCGCACCAGGGCGATCTGCATGCGCGCCGGCATGGGCGGCGGGCCTTCGCTGATCCAGCCCTCGTGGATGCGCTGCACCTCGTGGCCGAGCAGCAGATGCAGTGCCAACACGGCCAGCACCAGCAGGCCCGGCGGCCGCGGTGTCTTCATGCTGCCTCAGGCGCCGAGCCAGTGGCGGCGCGCAGCGTGCGACCCGTCGGCCAGCGTCAAGGCAACAGCAGAGGACTGCGGCGCGGGGAGCTCGACATTGAGCTCGATCAAGCGCTGGTCGCGGCTGACGAGCAGGCGCAGCTG
>NZ_JBFULE010000638.1:0-3073 GCF_056400485.1 Roseateles sp. P5_B10 | reverse complement strand
GCAGCCACGCCGCGGCGCACCATCGCGATGAAGGCCTGGCCGAGCTCGATGGCGCGGTCGATCAGCCAGTCGATGGCCTGGTCGACCAGCGCGCGCACGGTCTCCAGCAGCTCGTGCATGCGCTCGCCGATGCGGCCCAGGCCGAACTGGTTGGCGAGGAAGCCGATGGCCACCGGCATGGCGCGGTCCAGCGCGTCCTCCAGGAAAACCGCCGCACCGTCGATGGCGCCGTGGGCGATGTCCAGGATGCCGTCGAGCACGCGCGAGACGATCTCCAGCATCTCGCGCAGGTACTGCATGAAGGACTCGATGGCGTTGTAGACCGCCACCAGCGTGTTGATGACCGGCATGATGCCGGTCACGTCCAGCAGGCTCATCAGCCAGCGCGTGGCGCGGCCGATGATGGCGTCGGTGACCCAGCTGATGACGCCGTCCAGCACGCGATCCCACAGGTTGGACAGCTGGTTCTGGATCTCCACCCACAGCCCCGCCGGCCCCTCGTTGATAAGGATGGACAGGAAGTGCCAGGCGCCGGTGGCCAGGTTCATGATCTGGCGCAGGCGCCGCACGGTGCTGGCGTCGAGCTTGAGCGTCAGCCGCTCGAAGATGTGCTCCACCGTGATGCCCAGCACCTGCAGCACGAAGCCGAAGATGGAGCCGATCGAGAAGTCGGTCGGTGGCGTGATGCCGGCGGACTGGGCCTGGCCGAACAGCCAGCCGCTGACGCCGTTGAGCAAGTGGGTACCGATGTTCTCGAAGAAGCGCCCGAAGCCGGCCTTCACGGCGCCCAGCAGGTTGATGAGGAAGCCCACCGGGTCGGTCAGGATGTCGCCGATGGCCGCGGCCGCCTTGGCCAGCACCTGCACCACCAGCTCTGGCGGCAGGCCCAGCACGCGCAGCACCGACTGGAAGAAGGTCCAGGCCGCGCCGGCCAGGTCGCCGTCGACGAACACCTGGCGCAGGATGCGCAGGGCCGTGGCCTGCACGCGCGGCCACAGCGTCGGGTCGCTGAAGAACTGGCCGAAGACGGGAATGCGCGCCAGGATCTGGTTGAAGACGAAGTTCTTGATGGGCTCCCGGATGCAGCAGGGAATCGCCTCCCAGACGCTGGACAGGATGAGCTGGGGCAGGCGCATCAGGTCGCCCACCACGCCGATGAGCTTGCGCACCACGCCCACTGCGTTCTCGATGAAGGGCGTCAGCGCGTCGAAGCCCTGCAGGATCCAGTCGAACAGGCCGCGCACCTTCTCGTCTGCCCAGCTCACGAGGCGCAGGGCGGCGTCCTCCAGCCAGCCCAGGGCATTGGCCAGCATGGCCATCAGGCTGCTGGAGCGCAGGCTGCCCATCAACGAAGACACCGCCGTGCCCAGCGCACCCACCTTGGTCGACACCCAGCCACCGGCCTCGACGATGACGTTGCGCACGGTGCCGATGACCTGGGTCACCGACGGCAGCACGGTGGCCAACGTGTCGCGGTTCTCGGCCACGCCATCGCCGCCTTCCATGGCCGTGGCCGACGCGTTCAGCTGCGTCGACATCTGCTGCATCTGCTGGCCGAAGTTGCGCATCCACGGCGGCGGCAGCATGTCCGCCACCTTCTGCGCCGTGGCGGCGATGGGTTGCCAGACCGGCGCCGTCTGCTCCTTCACCCAGTCCCAGGCATCGCCGGCCTTGCTCGTGATCCAGCCGACGATGCCGCCGGAGCTGTCGGCGCTGGTCGCATCCTCCGGCCCGAAGAGCTGCTCCTTGACCCAGCCCCAGGCATCGCCGACGGCATTGCGCACCGGCGCGGTCCAGTTCCAGATGTCGGTGCCGAAGGCCTCGATGCGCGCCCACACGGCGCCGGCCTTGCTGCGCAGCCACTCGATGGCCGGCGCGCCATAGCCGTTCCACAGGTCGGTGAAGAAGTCGCCGATGGGCTGCAGGAAGGTCGTCAAGCGGTCCCAGGCTTCGCCGGCCACTTCCGTCACGAAGGTCTTCAGCTCGTCGATGGCGTTCAACAGCGGCTGGCAGTCGCCCGAGATCAGCGCGGCGGCAATGCCGCTGGCCCGCTCGACAAGGCCGGTGAACACGCCCAGCATCGTCGTCAGCGTGCCGCTCGGGTCCAGCGCGTTGAGCACCGAGGCCAGGCCGTCCAGCGCCGAGGACACCATCTCGCGCAGCAGCGCCATCGGGCCGCGCTCGATGACAGGCACGAGGCTGGGCGCCACTTCGCGCACCAGGCGCATGGCCACGGCACCGATGGCTTCGCCGACCGCCTCGACGGCGGAACCGGCTGCATCCACGCCGGCATCCACGACATCGCCGCCGAAATCGGCCACGGCGCCCGCGGCGTTGCCGAGGGTGTCCAGAATGCCTGAGCGCTGCACGCCGGCGGCAGGTGTTTCCTTGGCCGTCAGCGGCGCGCTGCTGGCCACCTTCTTCGCATTGGCCTCGGCCTCGCGTTCGGCCTTGTCGTGGTGGGCGCCACCGTCGGCCGCGCTCGGCTGGGTCGCAGGCACGCCCGCACGCTGCTGCTGCACGACGTGGGTGAGCTCGTGCGCGAGCAGGCCGCGGCCCTCTGCGCTTTCCGGCGCGAAGTGGGCAGCGCCGAAGACGATATTGCTGCCGGCCGTGTAGGCCCGCGCGCCCATGCCGGCGGCGGACCCGGCGGCGTCGCCATCGGTGTGCACGCGAACATCGGCCAGCGGCACGCCGAAGCGGCCTTCCATCTCGGTGCGCACCGGCGCCGGCAGCGGCTGGCCGCCGCCGGCCTTGTCCTGCAGATAGCGGGGCAGGCCTGCGGCCGATGATTTGGCTGCCGCTGCGCGCGGTGGCCCGCGGCTGGCTGCGCCTCGTGGCTTGCGTGCGGTGGCGGTGCGCGCCTGCATGGTCAGGGCCTGCTAACGCTACGGGAATCGGTGCGAGAGGGGCTACGCGGGTGCACGGCTAGGCGTCGCGCTGAAGCCCGGGCTGGGTGCCCGGGCAAGGCGCGCAACAAAGCCATGCGCCCGCGTAGCCCCTCTCCCGAAGGGTTGTCACTCAAAAGCCCGCGCGCGGCGTTGCGAAGCCTCGCTGGGGTCGACCCCAGCTT
>NZ_JBFULE010000637.1:0-3080 GCF_056400485.1 Roseateles sp. P5_B10 | reverse complement strand
CCCACGGGGAGGGGCGCCACCCGCGAGAGCATCCATGCTGAGGAAAGAGTTGCGATGACAGCCCCCCTCCTGAACGTCAACGGCATCGAAGTCATCTACAACCACGTCATCCTCGTGCTCAAGGGCGTGTCCCTGCAGGTAGCCGAGGGCCAGGTGGTGGCCTTGCTGGGGGGCAATGGCGCCGGCAAGACCACCACGCTGCGCGCGGTGTCCAACCTGCTGGAAGGCGAGCGCGGCGAGGTCACTAAGGGCAGCATCGAGCTGCGCGGCGAGCGCATCGAGAAGCTGTCCACCTCGGCCATGGTGGAGCGCGGGGTGGTGCAGGTCATGGAGGGCCGGCACTGCTTCGCCCACCTGACCATCGAGGAGAACCTGATGACCGGCGCCTACACGCGCAAGGACGGGCGTGGGGCCGTGGCGGCGACRCTGGACAAGGTCTACACCTACTTCCCGCGCCTGAAGACGCGCCGCACCAGCCAGGCGGCCTACACGTCGGGCGGCGAGCAGCAGATGYKCRCCATCGGCCGCGCGCTGATGGCCAACCCCAAGATGGTGTTGCTGGACGAGCCGTCCATGGGCCTGGCGCCGCAGATCGTCGAGGAGGTGTTCGAGATCGTGCGCGACCTCAACACCAAGGAGAGGACGACCTTCCTGCTGGCCGAGCAGAACACCAGCATGGCGCTGCGTTATGCCGACTACGGCTACATCCTGGAGAACGGCCGCGTCGTCATGGACGGCGCTGCCAGCGCATTGCGCGAGAACGAGGACGTCAAGGAGTTCTATCTCGGCGTGGGCGGGGAAGGGCGACGCAGTTTCAAGGACGTGAAGAGCTACAAGCGAAGGAAGAGGTGGCTGGCATGAGTGACGACAACTGGGAGATGGCGCCGCCACCTTTTGATGCGGACTCGGCGCTGCTGACGATGAAGCGCTTCGCGCGCGACCAACGCGTGCTGGCCGAGCGGGGCGAAGGCTGGATGCTGGGCGCCGACGTGGTGCTCAAGCTGGCGGTGGAGGGTGCGACCGTCAAGGTCCAGCTCACCAAGCGCCCGGCGCGCACGCCCGAGTGGGACACCTTCACGCTGAAGTCCGCGACCGAGCTGCGCAAGTTGCAGGACGAGATCAAGCGCCGGCTCACGCGTTGGAAGGACGAGGAGTGAGCGCCGCGCCGGGCCGCCCCAAGCAAGCTCGCTCCCGCTTGGCGGGACAGACCGTAGGCCGAAGGGTGCACCAATGAGCTCGGAGTTCTTCGACGCGCTGGAGACGCGCGACCCGGCCGCGCGTGAGGCCGCGCTGATGGCTGCGCTGCCGGAACAGATCGCGCATGCCCAATCCAGCAGTCCGGCCTACACCGAGCTGTTGGTCGGCGTCGATGCGAACGCGATCACGTCGCGGGCCGCGCTGGCCACGTTGCCGCTGACGCGCAAGAGCAGCCTCGCCGCCGCCCAGGCCGCTCGGCGCGCACTGCGCTTGGGCGGATTTGCGGCCGGCATGCCGCGGCGCATCTTCCAGTCGCCCGGGCCGCTCTACGAACCCGAGCCCGATGCCGACGGCGCCGACCCCTGGCGCGTCGCCCGCGCACTGCATGCGGCGGGCATCCGCGCCGGCCAGCTCGCGCATGTGGGCTTCAGCTATCACCTGACCCCGGCTGGCGCCATGATGGAAGCGGGCCTGCGCGCCATCGGTGCTGCCAGCTTTCCCGGCGGCATTGGCAATACCGAATTGCAGCTGCAGGCCCTCCTGGACCTGCAGCCCGAGGCCTATGCCGGCACGCCCAGCCTGCTGCGCATCTTGCTCGAGAAGGCGGCCGAGGGCGGGCACGTGCTGCCTTATCTGCAGTGTGCCCTGGTCAGCGGTGAGGCCTGCCCGCCGGCGCTCGTTGCATGGTTTGCCGCACGCGGCGTCGATGCCTACCAGTGCTATGCGACGGCCGACCTCGGCCTCATCGCCTACCAGACCACGGCGCGTGAAGGCCTGGTCGTCGACGAAGGCGTCATCGTCGAGATCGTGCGACCCGGCTCTGCCGAACCTGTGCCGGACGGCGAGGTCGGCGAAGTCATCGTGACGACGCTCAGTGCCGGTTATCCCTTGATCCGCTTCGCCACCGGCGACCTCTCTGCCGTGCTGCCCGCGAACCTTGGCATCAGCCCCTGCGGCCGCACCAACCAGCGCCTGCGTGGCTGGCTGGGCCGGGCGGACCAGTCGGCCAAGGTGCGTGGCATGTTCGTGCACGCGGGCCAAGTGGCCGAGGTGCTGGCGCGCTGTGGCCAGCGCGGCCGGGCGCGCCTCATCGTCGACGGCGAGCTGGCCAATGACCGCATGTGCCTGCAGCTTGAGGCCGCGCCGGCCGAGGGCCTGGTGGAGCAGCTGCAGACGGCGCTGCGCGACATCACCAAGCTGCGGGGCGAGGTCGAGCTGCTGGCGGCGGGCAGCCTGCCCAACGACGGCCGGGTCATCGAGGATCGCCGCCCCGTGTGACGCGCGTTTGAAGACCTCGGGGCCGACCTGAGCCTGAATCGGTGACAGGAAGGCCCGCATGGACTCGGCTTGGCGGCGCCACCACAGTCCGCCGCTTTGCCGGCCACCGCTGGCACCAGCCGAGGACGCGCCATGACCCTTGCCCGCCATCTTCCGCCCACCCTGCTCGTGCTGCTGCTCGCAGCCTGCGGTGGTGGCAGCAACGACCCCCAAGTCTCTTCCCAAGCTTCCCAGGCCGAAAGCGAGCTGGCCAAAGCCGCCGCCGCGCGCCCGCGCGCCAAGGACCCCGACCACCACGAGTTCTCGGCCACGCTGTCCGCGCCCTTCGCGGTCACCGCCGCCAGCGGCGAGCGCGTCTTCAGCGTGCAGATGGACCACCCCGGCATTGCCGACGGCCAGGTCTTTGCGTGGGCGCTCAGCCTGGTCGACGAGCAGGGCCGCGTGCTGCAGCGCTGGAGCGGCGAATCGCGCTATGCCGGCGCGCCGGTGATGGCCAGCGTGCGCTGGGTCGGTCGCGGCACCGGCGGCACGGCACTGGCCGATGGCCTCTACCAGCTCAAGCTTGAGGCCGCCAGCCTCGACGCCGCCACCGCGCTGAGCCAGGG
>NZ_JBFULE010000636.1:0-3082 GCF_056400485.1 Roseateles sp. P5_B10 | reverse complement strand
CCTCTCGACGCGCCGATACTGCGAGTTCAGAAGCGTGGACGTGTCGATGGGCGTCATCACGCTGGCCTCGCTGGCGCCCAGCACGAGGGCCTTGGTCATCGCTGCGGTGGCCCGGCGCTCGCGGTCCTCGATGAACTGCGGCAGGCGGTTGACGACACGCGGGCTGGCCATCAGGTGGCCACCTTGAAATCGTCGGCGGCCCGATCGAACGTGTCTGCGTCACGCGTGATCGCGCGCACCTCGAGCGCACCGGCCGCGATGGGGTCAGGGTTGGAGATCTCTCCGATCAGCACCCTGTCGCCCTGCTTGATGTCAGCGCGCTCCGTGTACAGGATCTGCCGGGTCGTGAACTCGACGCCCTTCCCGTCCACCATGCGCACCGACTCGGCGCTGTAGTCGCAGGCGAAGACCTCCGGCGGGCCAAATGTCTCGCGCTGAGTCCAGTCGTCGCGACCCAGCCAGGGCCAGAGGGTGGCCTTGGCGGTGTAGCTCCAATTCGCTGCTGCTGACATCAAAGCGCACCGGCAAGGGATTGGAGGTCAGACGCCAGCCACCATGCGCAAGAGCGTCGCAAACGGCACCTCCAAGAGCGCATGACCGGCTGCGGAAAAGTGCGTGCGGTCGAAGCCCGAGGCTGGCTGGTATGCGGGCAGGAAGTTCGCCGGGCTGGCGCCATCGCTGGTCAGCGCATCCACGTCAAACTGCCAGCCGCCCAGGTTGCGGACGCGGGCGTTGTAGGCCTTGCGCCGGTTGTCATCGGCAAGACTCAACGAGCCCTGCGGGCCGGACACCTCAACGATGTGCATGGTGCCGGCGCGTTGACAAGTTTGGATCGCTCGCAGCAGGCGCGCGAAATTGGCGTCAAAGATTGCGTCGGAGCCGGCACCATCATTGCTCGTCCACGACGGGAGGACGGCGATAGCAGGCCGCGACCAAGGGATGCGCCGGATGGCGTTTTCAAGGTAGGTGCTGGTCTGACCCACCCGCGCCGAGTTGGAGAGCACGAAGGGCAGGCCGAGCGCTTGCAGCGACGTGATCGCGCGACGTGCGTAGCCGTTGAATTGCCCGCCTTCATTGGGCTCGACAGGGTAAGCGTTGGGCACGAAGCCTGCGCGCAGACTGTCGCCGTAAATTTCGACGGGGATGACCTGGCGYTCGCTGAAGAAGCGCACCTCGTTCGGGAACTGCCAATCGAAGCCGGCCGGCGCGTAGCTGCCTGGCGTGGCGATGAAGTCCGTGGCACTGTTCTGGTAGCCGCCCGCCCAGTCGGGCTCAATCTGCTGAATGGTGCCGCGAGGCGACGTGCTGACGTTGGCGGGGTTCAGTGAAGCGAACGAGCAGCCGGGCAGGTTGCTGGCGGCGAAGCCCCGAACCATGCAGAGGCGGTTCGTGCCGCCATCGACGCGCTCGAAGCAAGGCAACGCAATGATGTCGCTGAAGACGTGGCCGTTGATGGCGGCCGTATCGGCCGTGCCGCTGCCCGCCGCCACGCTGCCGAGCGCCACACCGCCGCCCGGATTGCTCTGGTCGTTGGGGTCAGTGGTGCCCCAGGTCACGGGGGTGAACGTGTTGTCTGTTGTGCCATCAGCAAGTTTCGGCGTGTAGCCATTGCCGTACACGGACGATGCTGCAACTGCCGCCTTGATGGTTGACGTAGCAGTCAGCGCGGCGCACACGAGCTGCACATGCGTGAAGCGGTGCGGCCAAGGGAAGCAACCGTGCGCCGTGGCATTGAAGCCGAAGTTCTTGCCGGCGGCGATAAGCTTGGCGCCCCCAACGACGCGGCGCGAGAGGTTCCATGCCCATCCCCCCTGGGGGGAGTACTGACCGCTGGACGCGTCGTAGGTAACCGGCGCTTGAGTAGGCGCGTTGTAGGAGCACGACCCGGAGACAGCGGTGATCCGCAGCCTGGCCGCGACGCCATACGGCCCGAACAGCACAGAGTTGGCCGTGACGGTCGTCGTGCCCGCGGGCGCGCCATACAGACTCTCCACCGTGGCTTGCCCAGAGGTGACGACTCGAACGGATTCCCCGACGTTCAGGAACACGTTGGCGTGGTTGCTTTGCGTGAGATCGGACATGAAATACCTCCGGTCAGCAGGTGACCATGAAAAGAGTGTTTGCAGTCGGGTCTGGACCGACAACAGCGGCCAGGATTCCGGCCACGTCCAGCGCGGCCAGCGCGCGGCGCAGCGCCTGCAGGTCGCGGTCGCTCACCTTGAAGCCGCGCGAGGCGCCCGAGGGTGCGTGCTGGGACGTCAGCCGGCGCGGGGTGCCGCCCACTGCGATCAGCGCGACGGCCATGCACTGGATCATGAGTTGGTCCGTGGTGCTGTAGCCGGCTGTGACCAGGTCCGGCAGATAGGGCGACGTCTTGTCTATGGCGGCCTGGACCACGAAGTCAGGCATCGTGACGCTGAGCGCGAAGTCCAGGTACTGCTTGGCCTGGGCCAACGTGATCAGGGAGACGATGGGCTCGAAGTCGAAGTCCACCACGGGCACACCGATCGCTGCGGTGCTGGCCACGCCCGCGGGCGAGACATCAAAGGCGCTCACAAAGGCGAATGTCGGCGAGCCAATCGCGGCCGCGCTGGCGATGCTGGCCGGCTGGATCGTGAAAGTAGGGTCGGGCCCTGGGCCGGACTCGTCCACGAACTGCGGAGCGAACAGCGCCGCACCGCCGGCGCTGAATTGCTGCTGAAAGGCCGCGACGCTCATGCGTTCACCGCCCAGGGGATGACGATGGCTCGATTGCCGGTGCTGCCCGGCGTGCCGTTGCCCTTGCAGGCGATCAACGTGCCGACCTGGCCGACCGACAGCGAAGTGCCTGCCAGCGAGACGTCAATCTCTCCGCTCGCGATGCTGCCGGTGCCGCGCGCCACGGCCGCCGCTGACAGGTCTGGCGGATAGGCGTCATACCAAGCCCAGGTGACGCCCGACTGATCAGCGATGGGCGTGGTGCCGTCGACCTCGAACAGCGGCACCGTGGCGCGGGGCAGCGCGGCAGTTGTGAACTGCGCGCTGTGGGCCGCTGTGGAGTCGTTGCCGGCCGCGTCGCGGTGCAGGTAGTGCAGGTAGTAGC
>NZ_JBFULE010000635.1:0-3083 GCF_056400485.1 Roseateles sp. P5_B10 | reverse complement strand
GGCCATGGACGTCGCGATGGCCATCTTGACCRCCAGGCCCGGCTCGACGCCGCGCTGGCTCAGGATGAAGGTCAGGACGGGCACCATCAGCATGCCGCCGCCGATGCCGAGCAATCCCGCGAGGAAGCCAGCCGCGAGGCCGAGTGCGAGCAGTTCCGCGGCGAGGGTGGCTGTCATTTGCCGTGCAGGCGCTTCAACACGGCTTGCCATTCGGCCGGCGTGACCGGCGTGATCGACAGCCGGCTGCCGCGCTCCAACACGCGCATCGACGCGAGCTCCGGCGCCTCGCGCATTTCCTTCAGGCTCAGCAACCGCGTCGTCTCGCGCCAGCGCACGTCAACATGGACCCAGCGCGGTGCCTCGGGCTTGGACTTGGCGTCGTAGTAATGGCTGCTCGCGTCGAACTGCGTCGCATCCGGATAGGCCGCGCTGCTGACCTCGGCGAGGCCGGCGATGCCAGGCTCAGGGCAGGAGGAGTGATAAAAGAGCACGCCATCGCCCACCTGCATGTCGTCGCGCATGAAGTTGCGCGCCTGGTAGTTGCGGACGCCCGTCCATGGCAAAGTGCCGGCGCGTTGCAGGTCGAGGATCGAAGCCTCGTCGGGCTCTGATTTCATCAGCCAGTAGTTCATCAGCTGATGCTAAGCGGGAAGAAGGTGTCCACCGCAATCCGGGGGGCCGAGATCCTGAACACCCAGGGGTAATCAGGTGGGCGAGGTCAGCCGGACTTCGGGTTCATCTGACGCGAGACGATCACGCCCGTCCGGCATGTTCCAAGCCCTTGCTCATAGAGCATCGGATGAAGGAAATAAAGCCCCGGGGAAAGCGGTGGACGACGTGAATTCTAAGTCTTAGAGCAGCTGCCCGTCGTGACCGAGTGCTTCATCCAGGCGCTTGACGAGGGTATCGATTTCGGGCGTTGACACCGGCGTTTCACGCGAGGTGTCGGCGAGCTGGTAGGCCAGGTTCAGCGCGGCCAATACGGCGATGCGTTCGCGTGCCTTGACCTTGCCGGCATCGCGGATGGCGCTCATCTCGCGGTCCACCTGGGCCACGGCGGAGCTCAATGCAGCTTCGCCGCCTTCGGGGCAGCCGAGCAGATAGCTCTGGCCCATGATGGTCACTTCCATCTGCTTCATGCGTCTTCCTTGGGCGTCTCGACGGGCAGGCGCTCCAGCAGCGCATCGACGCGCGCTCGCGCCGCATTCAGCCGCGAGCGCAGGCTGTCGCGCTCTTGCGTGAGGGCCGCCACCTGCTCGAGCAGCAGGGTGTTGGTTCGGGTCAGTTCGTCGTGGCGCAGCAGCAGGCGTTCGACGCGTTCGGTGAGGTCGCTGAGTTGGGCCATGGCGTGTGAGGGTTCAGGCGGCGGATTTTAGGTTCCGGCCGTAGTCGCATTCGTTGATGACCGCGCAAACATTGCACAGTGGCTTGCGCGCCTGGCAGACATAGCGGCCGTGCAGGATCAGCCAGTGATGGGCGTCAACCAGATAGTCGGTTGGCACGCGGTCCAGCAAGCCCAGCTCGACGGCCAGCGGCGTCTTGCCTGGTGCGAGGCCGGTGCGGTTGCTGACGCGGAAGATGTGCGTGTCAACCGCCATCGTCGGCTCGCCAAAAGCAACGTTGAGCACGACGTTGGCCGTCTTGCGGCCGACACCAGGCAAGGCTTCGAGATCGGGGCGTGAGTGTGGCACTTCGCCGCCATGCAGGTCGATCAGCATGCGGCAGGTCTGCAGCAGATGCCTGGCCTTGCTGCGGTACAGGCCGATGGTTTTGATGTACGACTCGAGGCCTTCCTGGCCAAGGGCGAGGATCTGCGCGGGTGTGTTGGCAACCGCGAACAGTCGCCTGGTGGCCTTGTTGACACCCACGTCGGTGGCCTGGGCGGACAGCAGCACGRCGGTCAGCAACTCGAAGACGCTGGTGAACTCCAGTTCGGTCTGGGGCGCCGGGTTGGCAGCCTTGAGGATGGCGAAGAAGCGTTCGACTTGCGCGGCGTTCATGCCGCGATTGTCATGTCCGTTTGGCCCTGGCGCGGGCAAGCGCGGCTTCAATGGCCGCGCGCTTGCGGTCGAGCTGCGCGGGGTCGGTGATCGCAGATGCCGCCGGCAGGTCCGCCAGCTTGGCTTCGGCCTTGACAACCAGGCGCGCCGCGTTCTCTTCGGCCTCGCGATGGCGGCGGAACTGGCGAAAGGCGTAGCGCTCGCGTGCCTCGTCGGCCTGCGGCGGGCTCCAGGCCGCCCAGCCGGTGGCAGTGGTGACCTCGGGCATGGAGATGCAGTCGACCGGGCAGGCCGGTACGCACAGTTCGCAGCCGGTGCACTGGGCGGTGACGATCACGTGCATGGCCTTGGGTGCCCCGACGATGCAGTCGGCCGGGCAGGCCTTGATGCAGAGGGTGCAGCCGATGCACCAGGCTTCGTCGATGACGGCGACGCCACGCGTGGCTTCAATGCCGTTGACGGGATTCAATGGCAGGGCAGGGCGCCCGGTGATCGCGGCGAGTCGTGCAATGCCCTCTGCACCGCCAGGAGGGCATTGGTTGATCTCGGCCTCACCCGCGGTGATGGCGTCGGCGTAGCGGCGGCAGTCCGGGTAACCGCAGCGAGTGCATTGGGTCTGCGGCAGTGCGGCGTCGATCAGCTCCGCGAGGTTCACGCTCTGCGCTTGCGGGCCGCCGGCTTGGCTGTGGTCTTGGCCACCGCCACCTTGGCCGTCTTCTTTAGCGGCGCAGCTTCGTATTTGGCGATGAAGTCGCGCACTTCGGGATAGACCTTCTCGCGCCAGCGGCGGCCCGAGAAGATGCCGTAATGGCCGGCGCCAATGGCGTCGTAGTGGTACTGGTGCTGCTTGGCAACACCCGAGCAGATGTCGTGYGCCGCCTKGGTCTGRCCGGCGCCGGARATGTCGTCCAGCTCGCCCTCGACAGTCAGCAGCGCGGTGGTCTTGATGTCCTGCGGGCGCACGAAGTGGCCGTCAACTGCCCAAGTGCCGTTCACCAGCGCGAAGTCCTGGAAGACGGTCTTGATGGTGTCGAGGTAGTACTCGGCCGGCATGTCGAGTACGGCGTTGTACTCGTCATAGGC
>NZ_JBFULE010000634.1:0-3096 GCF_056400485.1 Roseateles sp. P5_B10 | reverse complement strand
TGGAGGGGCAACAGCTGCCGCTGGACCAACTTCTGCACAGCTACAAGCGGGGCGCCGAGTTGCTGGCTCTGTGCCGCGGGCGGCTGCAGGCGGTGGAACAGCAGGTCAAGCTGCTGGACGGCGCCGAACTGAAGGCCTGGGAGGGCCCCGAATCTTGAATGCACAGGACTTTGACCGCTGGGTGCAGGCGTCTTTGAACGCCTTCGAAGCGGCGCTGGATGATCTCGTGCCCGCTGCCGCACCGGCTGGCCTTGGCGAGGCGATGCGCTATGCGGTGCTGGGCGGTGGCAAGCGCCTGCGCCCGCTGTTGGTGCTGGCGAGCTGCGCGGCCGTGGGCGGCGACAGCTTTGCGGCCATGCGCGCAGCCTGCTCGGTCGAGCTCATCCACGCCTATTCGCTGGTGCATGACGACATGCCCTGCATGGACAACGACGTCATGCGCCGCGGCAAGCCGACGACGCACGTCGCCTTCGGCGAAGCCCAGGCCATGCTGGCGGGCGACGCGATGCAGGCCCTCGCCTTCGAGGTGCTGACGCCGGACACGGGCATTGCTCCCGCCCTGCAGGCGCGGTTGTGCTCGCTGCTGGCCCGCTCGGCCGGCCACGACGGCATGGCCGGCGGCCAGGCCATCGACCTGGCCAGCATTGGCAAGCGACTGGACGAAACCACGCTACGCGACATGCACCGCCGCAAGACTGGTGTGCTGCTGCAGGCCAGCGTTCTGATGGGCGCGGCCTGCGGGTCGGTGTCGACGCAGGCGACCCAGTCGCTGTCCGACTACGGCGCGGCGCTTGGCCTGGCCTTCCAGGTTGTCGACGACATCCTCGACGTGACCCAGGATTCGGAAGTGCTGGGCAAGACCGCCGGCAAGGACCAGGACGCCAACAAGCCGACCTATGTCAGCGTGCTGGGCCTGAACGCCGCGCGCGCGCTGGCTCAAGCGCTGCGCGCCGAGGCCAAGGCGGCCCTGGCCGCCAGCGGCCTGGCCGATGTGAGYCACCTCAGCCTGCTGGCCGACTCCGTTGTAGAGCGGGACAACTAAAGAGGACCGCCATGGAATACACGCTGCTCAAAGGCATCGACAGCCCGGCCGACCTGCGCCGCCTGCCGCGCACCGAACTGCGCAAGCTGGCCGACGAGGTGCGCGCCTTCGTGCTGGAGAGCGTCTCCAAGACTGGCGGCCACCTCGGCTCCAACCTTGGCACGGTCGAGCTGACCGTGGCCCTGCATTACGTGTTCAACACACCGGACGACCGGCTGGTGTGGGACGTGGGCCACCAGACCTATCCGCACAAGGTGCTGACCGGCCGGCGTGACCGCATGCCGGGCCTGCGCCAGATCGGTGGCATCAGCGGCTTCCCGCGCCGTGACGAGAGCGAGTACGACACCTTTGGCACCGGCCATTCGTCGACCAGCATCTCGGCGGCCCACGGCATGGCCATGGCCTTCAAGCTCAAGGGCGAAGACCGCCGCGCCGTGGCCATCATCGGCGATGGCTCGATGACGGCCGGCATGGCCTTCGAGGCGCTGAACAACGCCGGCGTGGCCCATGGCGGCCTGATGGGCGACCTGCTCGTCATCCTGAACGACAACGACATGTCCATCAGCCCGCCGGTCGGCGCGCTGAACAAATACCTCGCGCGGCTGATGAGYGGCAGCTTCTACGCCGCCGCCCGCGAAAGCGCCAAGAGCGTGTTGAAGAACACGCCGCTCTACGAGTTCGCGCGCAAGTTCGAGGAGCACACCAAGGGCATGGTCGTGCCGGGCACCATCTTCGAGGAGTTCGGCTTCAACTATGTCGGCCCCATCGACGGACACGACCTGGACTCGCTGATCCCGACACTCGAGAACCTGCGCGAGAAGAAGGGCCCGCAGTTCCTGCACATCGTCACCAAGAAGGGTGCAGGCTACAAGCTGGCCGAGAACGACCCGGTCAAGTACCACGCCGCCTCGGGCAAGTTCGACCCGGCGGTGGGCTTCGTCAAGCCGGCCACGCCGCCCAAGACGACCTTCACGCAGGTCTTTGGCGACTGGCTGTGCGACATGGCCGAAGCCGACCCGCGGCTGGTGGGCATCACGCCCGCGATGCGCGAGGGCTCGGGCATGGTGGAGTTCCACAAGCGCTTCCCGCAGCGCTATCACGACGTCGGCATCGCCGAGCAGCACTCGGTCACCTTCGCCGCCGGCCTGGCCTGCGAGGGCATCAAGCCCGTCGTCGCGATCTATTCGACCTTCCTGCAGCGCGCCTATGACCAGCTGATCCATGACGTCGCCATCCAGAACCTGCCCGTGCTGTTCGCGCTGGACCGCGCCGGCCTGGTGGGCGCTGACGGCGCCACGCATGCCGGCAACTACGACATCGCCTACACGCGCTGCATCCCGAACATGGCCGTGCTGACGCCGGCCGACGAGGACGAATGCCGCCAGGCGCTGTACACCGGCTTCATGCACAACGGGCCGGTGACGGTGCGCTACCCGCGCGGCGCGGGCGTTGGCGTCGTGCCTGTCAAAGCCATGACGGCCCAGGCCTGGGGCAAGGGTGAAGTGCGTCGGCAGGGCCAGCGCATTGCGATCCTGGCCTTTGGCACGCTGCTCTATCCCGCGTTGGAAGTGGCCGAGCGCCTGGACGCGACGGTCGCCAATATGCGCTTCGTCAAGCCGCTGGATGCTGAGCTCGTTGCCGAACTGGCGCGCACGCATGACGTCATCGTCACCGTCGAGGATGGCTGCATCATGGGCGGCGCCGGAAGCGCCGTCGTCGAGGCGTTGAACGCCGCCGGCCTCGGCGTGCCGGTGCTGCAGCTCGGCCTGCCCGACGAGTTCGTCGAGCACGGCGACCCGGCCAAGCTGATGAGCCTGTGTGGCCTGGACGCCGCCGGCATCGAGGCCAGCATCGTCAAGCGCTTCGGGACGAAGCCGACGGTCGTGCGCGCCGTAGGGCGCTGAGCAGGTCTTCGACCAGCGGCTGCGCAGGTCGGTGCAATGGGATCAATGCGCTGACCCGGTAGGGAATCGACACCGTCAGCGGCCGCACCAGCAGGTCTGATCCTGCACACGCCGCTGCGGTCAACGGGTTGACGATGGCCACACCCAGCC
>NZ_JBFULE010000633.1:0-3100 GCF_056400485.1 Roseateles sp. P5_B10 | reverse complement strand
GCCTTCTCCGTGGCAATGCGGCGCTCCTTATCGACCAGGTCGGCCGAGACTTCGGCGCTGGACAGYGCTGCCGGCTTCATGGCGGCCACGTGCATGGCAACGTCCTTGGCGGCGACGTCGTCACCCTCGAACTCGACCATCACGCCAATGCGGGTGCCGTGCAGGTAGGACGCCAGCTTGGTGCCGCTGTAGCGCCGGAAACGGCGGATCGACATGTTCTCGCCGATCTTGCCGATCAGGCCCTTGCGCACGTCTTCCACCGTCGGGCCGAAACCTTCCTGGGACAGCGGCAGCGCCGACAGCGCAGCCACATCAGCCGGGTTGGCTTCAGCAACCAGGCCGGCCAGCGCGTTCACGAAGGCCAGGAAAGCGTCGTTCTTCGAGACAAAGTCGGTCTCGCAGTTGACTTCGATCAGGGCACCATTGCCGCCGACCACGGCCGAGGCGACGATGCCTTCGGCGGTGATGCGCGAGGCAGCCTTGCCGGCCTTGTTGCCGAGCTTGACGCGCAGGATCTCTTCAGCGCGGGCCAGGTCGCCTTCGGCTTCAGTCAGCGCCTTCTTGCACTCCATCATCGGGGCGTCGGTGCGGGCACGCAGTTCGCCCACCATGCTTGCGGTGATAGCAGCCATTTCTCTTCTCCAGATTTCGGTTGGCAAAAGGGGCCTCGCGGCCCCTTTCAAATGCAGGGCGGAAGGGCTTTAAGCCTCTTCGGAGACCTCGACGAACTCGTCGCCGGCGGGAGCAACCGCAGCCAGCACTTCGTTCGTGGCGTTGGCCTTGCCTTCGAGCACGGCGTCAGCAACGGCGCGGGCGTACAGCGCCACAGCCTTGGCCGAGTCGTCGTTGCCGGGGATGACGTAGTCGATGCCGATGGGCGAGTGGTTGGTGTCCACCACGCCGATGACGGGAATGCCGAGCTTCTTGGCTTCGGCAACGGCAATCTTGTGATAGCCGACGTCGATGACGAAGATGGCATCGGGCAGTGCGGTCATGTCCTGGATGCCGCCGATGTTCTTCTCGAGCTTGGCGATGTCGCGCTGGAACATCAGCGCTTCCTTCTTGATCGCGGGCTGGGTGCCGGCGTCAATCTGGGCCTGCATGTCCTTCAGGTTCTTCAGCGAGGTCTTGACCGTCTTGAAGTTGGTCATCATGCCGCCGAGCCAACGCGAGTCGACGTAGGGCATGCCGGCGCGCTGGGCTTCCAGGGCGACGACTTCACGGGCCTGGCGCTTGGTGCCGACCATCAGGATGGTGCCGCGCTTGGCAGCCAGCGAGCGGACGAACTTCATCGCGTCGTTGAACGCAGGCAGCGTCTTCTCGAGGTTGATGATGTGAATCTTGTTGCGATGGCCGTAGATATACGGGGCCATCTTGGGATTCCAGAAGCGGGTTTGGTGGCCGAAATGGACGCCGGCTTCCAGCATCTCGCGCATCGTGACAGACATGGGTCTTACTCCGAAGGTTGTGTCTAAAATCCGGCCCGAATTGCGTTGCAGCATCTGGAAACGCTTGTTTCTCAAGCGAAATCCAGGCCGCAAACTACAACACCTTTGAGTGGCCGGTTTGCGATTTGTTGCGACGGTGGCGACCGAGAAGTTCAGCCACAACACCCTCACAACCGTTCTGCCGAGTCTTGCAACGCCTAAAACAGCGCAGCCCCCCCGGCTAAACCCGCAGAGTATACACAAACCCATGGCCTTTCCCAGCCGACGCCGCTTTGCAGCGGCCGCAAGCTTGCCCGTCAGGGCGTCCCTCCGGGTGTGCGCTTGACCCGCCGCGTCGCGGTGGTTGGTGCCGGCCTGGCCGGTGTGACGGCGGCCTACGAACTGGCCGCCTTGGGGCTCCAGGTGCAGGTCTTCGAGCGCGGCGGCAGCGTCGCCGAGCAGGCCAGCTTCGCCAGCAACGCCCTGCTCTCGCCCTTTACACCCAACTTGGCAGACACCACGTCACCGGCACCTCTGGCCTTTCGACTTCGTCGTTGGCGCGCGGGGCGCAGCACGGGTGACGCAGCAGGCCAACTTGTTGCGCTGAGCCAGTTGGGTCTGGCCCGTGCCGTTGACCTGCGCCGCGCGCTGGGCTTGGACGATGAAGCGACCGATGGCCTTCTCGTCGCGCTGACTGACGCCAAGCGCGTCGCAACCGCCCAGGCCCGACTGGAGGGTTGGAAGGCCCTGGGCCTGCAGGTCGAGCTCATCGAGGCGGGCGAGGCTCGGCTGCGCGAACCCGGCCTGAACGCTGACGCCCCGCTGGCCGCGGCGCTGGCCTTCGCCCGCGGCGGTGCCGGCAATCCGCGCCTCTTCGCCCAGCAACTGCGCCTGCAAGCCCAGCGCCTGGGCGCAGGGTTTCGCTTCCACACCACCGTGCGCGCCATCGCCGCCGACGGCACCGGCCTGATGCTGCGCCACGAATACACACCGCCGCTGGAGGCGCCGATCCGCGGCACCGAGCGCGACGCCGGAGACACCCTGCCGCAGCTGCCCGGCGCTCAGGACGAACGCTTCGACGCTGTGGTGTTGTGCAACGGCCTGGACGCCGCCACGTTGTCGGGCCAACGCCTGCCCCTGGCGGCGCAGCACGAAGCCTCGGTCACGGCACCGCTGCGGCTGCTCGAAGCCCATCCCGACCTGGGCCCCAAGGCTGGCTGGATCGACCCGACGCTGGGCCTGGCCATTGCCCGCACCGGCCAGCGCGTACGCGTGACCGGCGGCCTCACCGTCGCCGGCGCCCGAACCCGAGTGACCCCGGACTTCGAAGCCCTGCACCGCGGCCTGCAACACTGGTTCCCTGGCTCGGTGCTGCACAGCCAAGTGCAGCAGAGCCAGAGCCGCCGCGCGCTGCCGGCCGATGGCCTGCCCGTGCTTGGCAGCGGCGGTCGCGCGGGCTTGTGGCTCAACATCTCGCCAGGCGGACTGGGCTGGGGCCTGGCCTGTGGCAGCGCCCAGATCCTGGCCCAGCAGATCGCCGGGCTGGCACCCGCGCTGGACATCGCCGCACTCGGGCCGCAACGACTGCTCTAAGCTCATGGGCATGCATCCGGTGCTGCCCACGACCTCCACGCTGCCGCTGTTCGATGTAGCGGCCAGCAGGCGCATTGAGG
>NZ_JBFULE010000632.1:0-3103 GCF_056400485.1 Roseateles sp. P5_B10 | reverse complement strand
GGCCGGTGATGCACTCGGTGACCGGGTGCTCCACCTGCAGCCGCGTGTTCATCTCCAGGAAGTAGAAGCCCTGGTCCTTGCCGACGACGAACTCCACCGTGCCGGCGCTCTGATAGTTCACCGCCTTTGCCAGAGCCACCGCCTGCTCTCCCATCGCGCGGCGCGTGGCCTCGCTGATAAAGGGCGACGGCGCCTCCTCGATGACCTTCTGGTGGCGGCGCTGGATGGAGCATTCGCGCTCCCACAGGTAGACGACGCTGCCCTGTGAATCGCCCAGCACCTGGATCTCGATGTGGCGCGGTTCCTCGACGAACTTCTCGATGAAGACGCGGTCGTCGCCAAAGCTGTTGCGCGCCTCGTTGCGGCAGGACGTGAAGCCCTCGAAGGCTTCCTTGTCGTTGAAGGCCACGCGCAGGCCCTTGCCACCACCGCCGGCGCTGGCCTTGATCATGACTGGGTAGCCGATGCGCGCCGCGATGCCCACGGCCTCCTCGGCCGACAGGATGGGTTCGTTGTGCCCGGGAATGGTGTTGACGCCGGCCGCGGTCGCCAGCTTCTTGGACGCGATCTTGTCGCCCATCGCGGCGATGGAGCCGTGCTTGGGGCCGATGAAGACCAGGCCCTCCTCCTCGACGCGGCGCGCGAACTCCTCGTTCTCGGACAGGAAGCCGTAGCCGGGGTGGATGGCCTGGGCACCGGTCTGCTTGGCAGCGGCAATGATCTTGTCGGCGACAAGATAGCTCTCGCGCGACGGCGCCGGGCCAAGCAGCACGGCTTCATCGGCCAGCTCGACGTGGCGGGCGTCCTTGTCGGCTTCGGAATAGACGGCGACGGTAGCGATGCCCATCTTCCTTGCCGTGGCGATGACCCGGCAGGCGATCTCACCCCGGTTGGCAATCAGGATCTTGGTAAACATGAGGTGCCTCGTTATTTCGTTTTCGCGAGCAGCTTCTTGCGCTGCTCGGTGAAGTGCCACCACGGCTGGGCAGACCCGCCGTTCATGAAATCGTGGGCGGCCATGAAGGTGTCGAGCACGCAGGGGTCATGGCGCTGGCCCATCGGGTCGCGCAGGCGGTCGTAGGTCTTGAAGGGGTCCATGGCCTTCACGTGCGCAGGCGTGGGCAAGCCCAGTTGGACGAGATCGGCGGCCATGGCCCTGCCGATGTTGGGGATGTCGGTGAGCTTGAGCGCCTCGGCGGCGCAACGTGCCTTGGCCATCAGGGTGCCTCGCCATCACGCAGCGGGTTGGGCAGGGACAGGCGATCACCGCAATCTCCCTGCGCGCAGGGCAACTGGCCCACCAGTTGCAGATGCAAGCCGGCGGGAAGATCGGCATCGGTGTTGGGCAAGCGCCCCAGCACCTTGACGGCGAGGACGCGCGCACCGGGTTCCCACTTGGCAAGCCCTTCGCCTTCGATCAAGGCAAAGCTGCTCTGGTAGCCGCCGCCAACAGCCATGACGCGGGCACGCGTCGGCGCGACCACATCGTTGAGCTTCACGGCCGTCAGCACGACCTGATCCTGGTAGCGGAAGGGGTTCTGCGCCAGTGCATTCAGGCCGACCCAGATGCCGGCACCCAATGGCTTGGCAAAAGTCTGCAGGCGCTGCGCATTGGCTTGCTTCTGTGCGTCGCGCTCTTCACGCGCCTGGCGTTGGCGTTGCTGGCTGGCCACGCTGTTGCTGTACTGGGTGAAATCCTTGCCGGCTTCCAGCGGCAGCGATGCCTCGATCAGGATGCCCTTGGGATTGCCGTACTGATCCATCTCCAGTTCGGCCTGCGGCGCGATGCGAACGCGGACGTGGGTACGCTCGCCGCCAGGTCGACCGCGCTCGCGCAGGCGGTCATCGCCACAGCGGAGCTTGAGCTTGTCCAGCGCCGAGCGCAGCATCTGCTTGGCCGCGTCGTCAGACACCAGCGCCGGGCCGTCGGCCTGCAGCACGAAGAGCGTGTCGGGCTTGCAGGGGTCGGGATACTTGGTCAGCTCGCTGGTGGCCTCCACAGCCAGGCGCGGGCTCATGCCCTCCAGCTTGGGCAGGGGACCGAGATCAAACAGCACGTTGTCACTCCGCAGGGCACGCGCCTTGAGGCCCTGCGAGGGCTCGGGCAGGTAGACACCGGCACTGAACCGCCCTGCCCATTCCTCGCGGTGCTGGGGCGAATTGCGCAGTGTCCAGATGGCCTTGCCCTGGCCTTCGGCGAGGCCGTCGCGGCAGGCGCCCTGGTAGCTGAACGCATAGTCGTTGCTGGCCAGATAGGCCGGCGCGGACACCACGCAGCCGCTGGCCGCGTCCTTGTGCTGCGCGGCCTGCGCATGGGAGGCCAGCAGCCCCAACGCCAAGAACCAAGCGTGCTTCACAGCGGGATGTTCCCGTGCTTGCGCCACGGGTTCTCCAGCTTCTTGTCCTTCAGCATCGACAGGCTGCGGCAGATGCGTTTGCGCGTCTCGTGCGGCTGGATGACGTCGTCGATGAAGCCGCGGCTGCCGGCGATGAAGGGGTTGGCGAAGCGGGCCTTGTATTCGGCCTCGCGGGCCGCCAGCTTGGCAGGGTCGCCCTTGTCCTCGCGGAAGATGATCTCCACCGCGCCCTTGGCGCCCATCACGGCGATCTCGGCGTTGGGCCAGGCGAAGTTGACGTCGCCGCGCAGGTGCTTGGAGGCCATCACGTCGTAGGCGCCACCGTAGGCCTTGCGGGTGATGACGGTGATCTTGGGCACCGTGCACTCGGCGTACGCATACAACAGCTTGGCGCCATGCTTGATGATGCCGCCGTACTCCTGTGAGGTGCCAGGCATGAAGCCGGGCACGTCGACGAAAGTGACGACCGGGATGTTGAAGGCGTCGCAGAAGCGCACGAAGCGCGCGGCCTTGATGCTGCTCTTGATGTCCAGGCAGCCGGCCAGCACCAGCGGCTGGTTGGCAACGATGCCGACCGTCTGGCCTTCCATGCGCGCAAAGCCGGTGACGATGTTCTTGGCGTAGTCGGGCTGCAGCTCGAAGAAGTCACCGTCGTCGACGACCTTGAGGATCAGTTCCTTGATGTCATAGGGCTTGTTCGGGTTCTCGGGCACCAGCGTGTCCAGCGAATAGTCCAGGCGCGTGGC
>NZ_JBFULE010000631.1:0-3108 GCF_056400485.1 Roseateles sp. P5_B10 | reverse complement strand
GTGTAGGTGAACGTATAAGCGCCATTCAAGTCGGTCGTCCCCGTGGCACTGGTCACGCCGTTGCCGGTGACATTGATAGTCACGCCCGGCATCGGATTGCTGTTCACGTCAGACAGCGTGTATTGGACGGTACCGGCGGCACCGACCGTCGCAACGGCCGGCACCGGGCTGGCTTGCGAGAAGTTTGCCCCAATGACCTGGAACGCAGCGGTGCGCGTCAGGTTGCCGCTTGTCGCAACGACCGTGATGGTGCGATTCGAGCGATCCTGACCGATGTTGACCGCACCCGTCACCTGCCCACTGGCATTTGTAGTGCTGGAGGGCGCGATGAGGAAGGCGCTGGCGTCTGTCACCGACAGCTGCACGGGAATGCCCTGCAAGGCGTTTCTATTGCTGTCCACTGCCGTAGCCGTGGCCGTGATCGTTGCGCTGCCCGAGTTGTTGATATTGCTCGCGCTCAGCGTCAGCGTCAGGTCATTGGCCTGAGGATTGTTGGTTGAAGACTGCTGGACGACATTGAAGGTCACCGCCCGCGTAATGGCGCCCGAGGTCACGGTCAGGGTCACGGGGCGAACCGAAGTGTCCGAGCCCTGGGTGATCGTGGCCGTCAGCAGGCCGCTGGCATTGGTCGCTGTCGCGTTATTTGTCGACACCACCGCATTGGCATTGATGGAAACGCTGACCGGCACGTTGCCGACTGCGGCGCGGTTGGTGTCGATGGACGTTACCGTCGCCGTGATCGAATCGGTTCCCGTGTTCGTCAACGTGGACTTGTTCAGCACGACGACGAGGTCGGCCGCCACCGCGCTCGCCGCGCCCGACGGGGTGGATGCCGGGGGATCGAAGACCGGCGTGCCCGCGCTACCACCACCACCGCCACAGGCCGTGAGGGCGGCGGCGATCACACCACCCAACAACGCACGAACCGCAGTCCGGCTCCAAACATCAAACTTCAACATCTCTGCTCACTCCCGTGTGTAGCCAGCGCAGCTGACACATCGTCAATTCGGTGAAACCTCAGCGCACCGTCGACCGCTCACTGACGACCTTGGGCGTCAGGAAGATCAACAGCTCGGTCTTGGAGGTCGTTCGGGTCTTATTCTTGAACAGGTTGCCCAGGAAAGGCACATCGCCCAGCAGCGGTACCTTGTTGACGGTCTCGCCTTCGTCCTGGGTATAGATGCCGCCGATGACGACCGTACCGCCGTTCTCGACCAGCACCTGTGTCTGAACATGTTTGGTATTGATCGCATAACCCTGAGGCGTCAACGTACCGCGGCTGTCCTTGTTGACGTCCACGTTCAGGATGACGCTGCCTTCAGGCGTGATCTGCGGCGTGACCTCCAGCTTGAGGTTGGCCTTGCGGAACTGCACCGAGGTGGCGCCGCTCGCGGTGGCCACCTGATAGGGCAGCTCCTCGCCCTGCTCGATGAGGGCCTTGACCTGGTCGGCCGTGATGACGCGCGGGCTGGACACGACCTTGCCCTTGCCGTCAGATTCAAGCGCCGACAGCTCAAGGTTCAGGAAGCGGTTGGCGGTGGCACTGAACAGAGACAGCGCGACCTGGGTCGCCGTGCCACCGCTGAATGCGTCAGACGACACGTTCGCCGGCAGGTTGACGAACTGGGTGTTGTTGTAGTTGGCCGAGACCCCTTGGTTGGTCTGTGAGCCGATGCCGTTGTAGTTGCCGCCAACGGTCACGTAATTGCCGCCACCGACGCTATAGCCCGGGATGCCCCCCTGCTGCCCGCGCAGATCGTTGGCGCCGAGCTTGACGCCCAACGAGCGGCCGAACTTGTCGTTGGCTTCGACGATGCGCGCCTCGATCAGCACCTGGCGCACCGGGATGTCGATCTTGGCGATCATGGCCTGGATCTCTTCAAGCTTGCTCGGGACGTCCGAGACGAAGAGCTGGTTGGTGCGAGGCTCGAAGATGACACTGCCGCGCGTCGAAAGGATGCGAGTACCGGTACCGGTACCGCTGCCACCACCGCCGGAACCGCCGCTGCCGGAGGATGTGATGCCCTGACCCGTCAGGCCCTTGGCAAGGTCCTCGGACTTCACATAGTTGAGTTGGAAGGACTGGGTTCGCAGCGGTTCGAGCTGAGCGATGGCGGCCTTGGCTTCAAGGTCCAGCCTCTCCTTGGTGGCGAGCTCTTCCTTGGGTGCGATCCACAGCACGTTGCCGGACTTCCTCAGGCCCAGGCCCTTGGCCTGCATGATGATGTCCAGCGCCTGATCCCAGGGCACGTCCTTCAGGCGCAGCGTGACACTGCCGGTCACGGTATCGCTGGTGACGACGTTGAAGTTGGTGAAGTCGGCAATGACCTGCAGCAGTGCCCGGACTTCGATGTTCTGGAAGTTCAGCGACAGCTTGTCACCCGCGTAGCCGGGCCCCTGGGTCAGCTTGTTCGGATCGATCTTCTGCGGCCTGACCTCCAGGACGAACTGGTTATCGCTCTGGTAGGCGCTGTGTTCCCAGTTGCCCTTGGGTTCGACCAGCATGCGCACCCGATCACCGATCTGGCTCGTGGTGATGGTTTGCACGGGGGTGCCGAAATCGGTCACGTCGATCTTGCGACGCAGGTTCTCCGGCAGGCTGGAACGCAGGAACTCGACCACCAGGCCATGGCCCTGCTGCTGGATGTCGACGCCGACCTGGTTGCTGGGCAGGTTGACGATGACGCGGCCCGCATCGTCCGCACCGCGACGGAAGTCGATGTCGCGCAGCGACTGGGGCGCGGCGTTCAGGCTCTGTGCGAAATGGACCGGTTCGCCGGGAGCCTGGGCCTGGGGCAAGGGCTGCGCAGGCGTCGGGTCGAGCACGATGACCAGGGCGCTGCCCTCCAGCTTGGCGGTGTAGCCCGAAGCATGGCGCAGGTTCAGCACGATGCGGGAGCGTTCCCCCGCCTGCGCCACATTGGCCGAGCGCAGATTTCCCTGGTTGATGTCGATCTGGTTGCGACCGACGCCGTTCGTGACGCCCGGTAGATCGATGGCGATGCGCGGCGGCGCCTGGATCGTGAAGCCGGTCGGCAGGGCCGGCAAGGGCTCGCTCAGTTCAATCCGCACGACCTCCACACCCGCCTGCTGGCTGGTATTGATCGA
>NZ_JBFULE010000630.1:0-3109 GCF_056400485.1 Roseateles sp. P5_B10 | reverse complement strand
CTACAACCCCAAGACGGCGCGCCTGTACACCGACCTCGGCCTGCTGACGGCCGATGCCGACCTGACGGCCGATGCCGATTCGGTGTTCCGCCAGCTTGCGTCCCTGGGCAAATTCAAGGCGCTGCGACGCATGCTGCTGGCGCCCTTCAACATGCACAGCCGCATGCTGGAGCTGCTGGCCCAGGTGGAGGCCGCGGCCCTGGCCGGCTACAAGGGCGCGCGCGTCGTCGTGAAGATCAACGCGCTGACCGATGCCGAGCTCATCCACGGCCTGCTGCGCACGGCCCAGGCCGGCGCCAAGGTCGACCTCATCGTGCGCGGCGCCTGCATGCTGCCGCCGGGCCTGCCGGGCATCAGCGACAACATCGTCGTGCGCTCCGTCGTCGGGCGCTTCCTGGAACACACGCGGGTGCTGTATTTCCGCTGGGCAGAGGGCACCGAGGCTGACCCTGGCGAGGCGCTCTTCCTGTCCAGCGCCGACTGGATGAGCCGCAACATGTTCCGCCGCATCGAGGTGGCCTGGCCRGTGCAGGACGCGCGCCTGCGCCAGCGCATCGTCGACGAGGCGCTGCAGCCCTATCTGCACGACACCATGGACGCCTGGCAGCTCGGCCCGGATGGCCGCTCGGCGCGCATCAGCGACAGCGGCGTCAGCGCCCAGCAGGCCCTGATGCGGCGCTATTCAGAAGGGTAGACCCGCCATGGACCTGATCCTGTGGCGCCACGCCGAAGCCGAGATTGCCGCCCCTGGCCAGGATGACCTGCAGCGCGCGCTGACCCCCAAGGGCGAGCGCCAGGCCCGGCGCATGGCGGCCTGGCTCAACCATCGCCTGGCCGCGACGACGCGCGTGCTCGTCAGCCCTGCGCTGCGCTGCCGGCAGACAGCCGAGGCCCTGGGCCGCGAGGCGCGCATCGTGCCGTCGATCGCGCCCGATGCGCCGATCTCGGCCCTCATCGAGGCCTCACGCTGGCCCAAGTCGGTTGAGCCGGTGCTGATCTGCGGCCACCAGCCGACGCTGGGCCTATTGGCTGCCCATTTGCTGGCCGGCGTGGACCAGGAATGGGCCGTCAAGAAGGGCGCCGTGTGGTGGCTGCGCTGGCGCCAGCGCGACGGCGAACCCGAGGTGACGCTGCACGCCGTCCAGGGGCCCGATGCGCTTTAGAGGTGTCGAACCTCTTCGGGCTTGTTCCACCAGTTGTTGTGCAGGCCGTCGTAGTACTGCACCGGCGCCGCGACCAGCTCCTCGGCCGGCACATCATCGAGGCAATTCACCTTGACCGACACGAAGGCGCCGCCGACCTGTTCGATGTAGCCGTGACCATAGGAGCGCACGCCGCAGGTCTTGCAGAACAGGTTGTGCACGCTGTTCGAGCCGAACTGGTAGTCGCTCTGCGCGTCCTCGCCGGCCAGCAGCCGGAATGCGTCGGGCTTGACGCTGGCGCTCCAGTTGCGCGTCTTGAAGCAGATCGAACAGTTGCAGCGGCCGGTGCCGGCGGCGAGGTCGAGATCGACTTCGAAGCGCACGGCCTTGCAATGGCAGCTGCCGGTATAGGTCTTGAGCATGGCGGTCTCCGGGTGTGGAGCCGGCATGTTCGCTCAGTCGTGCTGTCAGCGGCTGGCAGCAGAGGCTGGTGCCGCTGGCGGAGTGAGGACGACGCGCACGCGCGAGCCCGTGCGCGGCACATGGCCCATCAGTTCCTGGCGCTGCCAGGCATAGAACTCGGCGATGCGCAGCTTGGCCGGGGGCTGTTTCCAGCTGCCGCGCCAGTGCACGGTCCAGACGTACTCCGGCAGATAGCCGGCCGCGTCGATGCGCATCAGCGCGTCCATGTAGGCGCTGGACTTGGGCGCCTTTTGCAGCATCTCCCGCCAGATGACGAGCAGCGTCCGGCGCGCGGTCATCTCACCTTCGAAGCTGGGTTCCAGGATGCCCAGCGGTGCCTGTGCCAGCGCACCGCTCTGGCTGGCCCAGTTGGCCAGACCGACGGCATAGGCCAGCCAGACGACGCTCTCGTTGGGATYGTCCGACGAGTCGATTTCGATCGCGGTCGATTTGCTGGCGTCGTCGCCCCAGGCAGGCAGCGCCATGCAGAGCGCCGCGAGGCAGGCGAGCAGCCGGCGACGCGAGCTCACGCCACGACGAGTTCGAGCAGCCCGCTGCGGGCCCAGGTCTCGGCCTCTTCCTTCAGCAGGAAGCGCGTGCGCGCTTGGCCGGCCGACCCGCCCTTGGGCAGTTGCAGCGTGAGCCGCTTGCCGTCGCGCGCCAGTCCGGGGCTGCCTGGTGCCTCCGTGCGGGCGTGGCAGAGGATGACGGCCAGGCGCAGCGCGATGAGCTGGTCCAGCAAGCTGGGATCGCTCAGCTGCGCTTCCAGCTTGCGCAGGCCGCCGCGCTGGCCCAGGGCCAGGCCCGCCAGGCGCTGCAGCTGGTTGGTTGAGAAGCCCGCCGCGTCGACATGGGCGATGACATAGGCGCTGTGGCGGTGGTGGTCATGGTGGGAGACCAGCATGCCGACCTCGTGCAGGGCGGCGGCCCAGCTCAACTCGCGCAGCAGCTCAGGCGCGGGCTTGAGCGTGAGCTGGTGGTAGAACAGCTCGGCTTGGCTGGCCACACGCTCGGCCTGCGCCATGTCCACGGCAAAGCGCTCCTGCAGCTCGGCGACGGAGTCCGCCCGCGGGTCGCGCGCGCCGCTGGGCTGCAGGCGCTCAACCAGATCGAAAATGACGCCCTGGCGCAGCGCGCCCTTGGTGGGCAGCAGCTCCTCGATGCCGAACTGGTTCAGCAGCGTGTAGAGGATGCACAGGCCACCGGCGACGACAGGACGGCGGTCGTCCTTGAGCCCAGGCAGTTGCAGCTTGTCCTGCGAGCCGGCCGCCAGGCATTGGGCGATGCACCAGCGCAGCGCGTCCGGCGTGATGCGGCCGTCGGTCTTGCCGCTGGCTGCCAGGATCTGCGACACCGCGCCAACCGTACCCGAGGAACCCAGGGCTTCCTGCCAGAGCTCGGGGCGGAACAGGGTCAGCGCTTCTTCCAGCTCGGCGCCGGCAGCCACCTGCGCGGCGCGGAAGGCCTCGGCCGTGTAGCGGCCGTCGGCGAAAAAGCGCACCGAC
>NZ_JBFULE010000629.1:0-3115 GCF_056400485.1 Roseateles sp. P5_B10 | reverse complement strand
GATCTGCGACTGCGGGCTGAAGGCCGCCCAGCACAGGAAGGCGCCGTCGGCCGATTCGACACGCACGGTCTCGCCAGCGTCGGCGCCGCCGCGAGCAATGGAACTTTCGAACACCCAGGGGTGGCGCTTCAGCAGCGAGCGCTCCTTGCCGGCGCGCAGGGTGATCTTTTTCATCGCCGGGCCGTCCCAAGATGAAAAGCGCCCCCTCGGGGGGCAGCGGCCACACGACGTGTGGGCGCGTGGGGGCAACTGTTCATCGCTGCAACGTCCCGAAGGCGTAGTTCAGGCCGATGTGGACCACGGGCGTTGACTGGCTGCTGCCGCGCATGGTGCGGAACTCGCCCAGGCCGGTGCGCAGCCGCAGCCGTTCGCCGATCCGCCATTGCGCCCACAGCTCGGCTTGCGTCACGGCGCCGCCGCCCACCCGCACGCCACCACCGCCAGCCGCACCGACCAGCCATTCCGCACCGACACGCAGCCCGCCCCACAGCGGGTCGCTTTGCAAGCCCAGGCCGACGAGCCCGAAGGAATAGGCTCCGGCGCTGCCCGCGGCCGCGCTGCCCGCCAACGCCGATCCATAGACATACGGCGTGAATTCGCGCGACATGTTGACGGCCAGATGGCTGACCGCCTCGCGTCGGCCGTCCTTGAAGCGCACACGCGGCAGATGCAGCACGCTGGCGCCGAGTTGCTGCACGCGCACGATGCCGTTGCTCGTGTCGTCGCCAAATGCGACCGGAGACCGGTCCAGCGGCATCGCCAACACCGCACGCACGTATGGCGCGCTGTAGGAACCGCTGGACGCATAGGTGAAACCGGCATCCAGGCGCACGCTGGGGCCCCAGGGCGTGAGCCAGCGCAGCGTCGGCCCGGCGCGCAGCAGCAGTCCACTGCCGGTGTCCAGCGTGCCGCCGCCACCCAGGCCCGCGCCGAGCTGGCCGCCCACGCGCAGCCGCGGCGTGCCGAACAGGGCCCAGTCCTGGCCGATGTTGCCCAGCACTTCCATATAGCCGTCGGCGCCGCCCTGGGCTGCGCCGGCGGCCTCGATACCCCACCAGCTGCCGTCGACGATGTATTGCCTCAGCTCCCCGCCAGCTTTGCCAATGCGGCGCGTCAGCGGGTTGCCGCTGYGGTCACGGCTGGCGGAGCGGGGCTTCTCGAAGCCGCCCGTCAAGGCAATCTCGTCGAAGCCCAGGCCCGTGCGTTGCGTCGCCCGCCCCGGGCGGCCGGCATCGTCCGGCGAAAAGCTGGGGAAGCCCAGCGATCGACCGAGGGAAAAGCTCAGGCCCACGCCGCTTTTCACATTGCCGCTCGGGAAGCGGATCTGGGAGATGCCGACGCCCGTGTACCAGGCGCCCACCTCGGTGCGCAGCGACAGCTCGGGCCTGAGCATCAGGCCGCCCCCGAAGCGCAGCTGCTGGTTGGACAGGCCGCCACCAGCGCCCACGTAGAGGCTGGCGGCCAGATGCGTGTCGCCGGAGAGCCGCCAGCGCCGCTGGCCCGTGAAGCCGACAGTGAAGATGCCACCGTAGTTGCCCTTGGCCGCGCCGTAGACGCCGGGGCCGAAGCCCCAATCCTCGTCCAAGGCCATCATGTAGCTGATCGAAGCGAAGGCCGTGCGGCCGCCGTCGGGCATCTTCATCTTGGTCCAATTGCCCTCGACCGCGGCCGGGCGCACCGTTTGCACGCGTGCGAACGGCGCGTCGTCGGGAAGGGCCCAGGTCGTGGCCGGCAACAGGGCCGCCAACGCGGCCAAAGCCGTGATTTGGAATCTCATTTCTTGGCTCGAGGGTGCGCGGCGTCGTAGATGCGCGCCAGATGCTGGTGGTCCAGCTGGGTGTAGACCTGGGTCGTCGTGATGTGGGCGTGGCCCAGCAGCTCCTGCACCGCGCGCAGGTCACCGCTGGACTGCAGCAGGTGCGAGGCAAAGCTGTGGCGCAGCATGTGCGGATGAACGTGGGCCGGGCTGCCGGCCGCGACGGCGCGTGCGCTCAGCATGGCGCGCAGCGTCGAGCCGGCGATGCGTTTGCCCCGAGAGCCGACGAAGAGCGCCGCCTCGCCAGCCGCCACGACCTGGGGCCGCACCGCCAGCCAGGTGCGCAGTGCCTCGGCCGCGGCACGGCCCAGCGGCGTGCTGCGGCGCTTGCCGCCCTTGCCCAGCACATGCACTTCATTGGCTTGCAGGTCGACCCAGCCAGCGGCCTGGCCGCTGGCCTGGGCATCCAGGCCCGTCAGCTCCGAGGCGCGCAGGCCCGCGCCGTAGAGCAGTTCCACCATGGCACGGTCGCGGGCCTCCAGCACCGGGTCGGCCGCCACCTCGGGCGCGTAGGCGGCGAGCTGCACCGCGTCGTCTACACCTAGCGCCTTGGGTAGAGGCTTGGGCGCCTTGGGCGCGCGCAGGCCGTCGAAGGGATTGAGCGTGACGCGGCCCTGCAGGCCCAGCCAGCGGTAGGCGCTGCGCCAGACCGACAGCAGCAGCGCGATGGACTTCGGCGCCAGGCCTTCACGATGCAACAGGGCCGCGAGGCGGCGCGCCTGGGCGATGTTCAGATTGCGTGCGTCGATCGCAGCTTCGACCAACATGGCCTGCAGGCGCTCAAGGCCATCGGTGTAGATACGCAGCGTGCGCGGACTCAGGCGCTGCTGCACGCGGGCGTGCTGCAGAAAGTCGCCGAAGTCCGCGCTGAGAGTCATCATGTCAGGCATAACTTCCGATCGCACGCCGGCATCCGGACTCGACCAAGCGGCCGCCGTGGAACCGCCTTTGCCGGGCCACCAGCGGCGCCCCCTTGAGGGGGCCGGCGAAGCCGGTAGGGGGTGGGCTCATCCCACCAGCAAGCCCGCCAGCCCAGCGCTGGCGATCTCGCCGACGCGGGTCAGGAAGTCGGTGCCCATCTCGGCCGTGTAGCGCGTCGGATCGGGCGAACCCAGCACCAGCAGGCCGAAGGGCTTGTCCTCGTTGGCGCTGGGCTGGTGCAGCGGGATCAGGGCCAGCGAGGTCGCCGTGCCGCCGCTCTCGCTGAGGCCCAGCCAGCGTGCCGCCTCGAAGCCGGAGTTCACGCCGCAATAGGGCTGGCTCAGGCTGGAGGCGAAACTGCGCACGTCGGGGCTGACC
>NZ_JBFULE010000628.1:0-3124 GCF_056400485.1 Roseateles sp. P5_B10 | reverse complement strand
TCAGTACCCTGCCCACGCTGTTCGGCGAAAAGATCGTTATTCGTATCCTGGACTCGTCCTCCGCGAAGCTGGGCATTGAAGCGCTGGGCTACGAGAAGATCGAGAAGGAGCGCCTGCTCGCCTGCATCTACCGCCCTTACGGCATGGTGCTTGTGACCGGCCCGACGGGCTCCGGCAAGACGGTGTCTCTCTACACCTGTCTGAACATCCTGAACCAGCCTGGCGTCAACATCGCGACAGTGGAAGACCCGGCAGAAATCAACCTGCCCGGTATCAACCAGGTCAACGTCAACGACAAGGCGGGCCTGAACTTCTCGACGGCCCTGAAGTCCTTCCTGCGCCAGGATCCAGACATCATCATGGTCGGCGAAATCCGTGACCTGGAAACCGCCGATATCGCGATCAAGGCCGCTCAGACGGGCCACATGGTCATGTCGACGCTGCACACCAATGACGCGCCCAAAACGTTGACCCGTCTGCTCAACATGGGCGTGGCGCCGTTCAATATCGCGTCCAGCGTGCTGCTCATCACCGCTCAGCGCCTCGTGCGCCGGCTGTGCGAGAACTGCAAGCAACCGGCCGACTACCCACGCGAAGCACTGATCAAGGCCGGCTTCGTCGAGGAAGATTTCGACGGCAGCTGGAAGCTCTATCGCGCCGTCGGCTGCAGCAGCTGCACAAATGGTTACCGCGGCCGCGTCGGGCTTTACCAAGTGATGCCCGTCACGGAGGCGATCCAGCGCATCATCCTGGCTGAGGGAACGGCGATGGACATCGCCGAGCAGGCCAAGAAGGAAGGGGTGCGCGATCTGCGCCAGTCCGGCCTCGTGAAGGCGCGCGGCGGCGTCACGACACTGGAAGAAGTGCTGTCCGCCACCAACGAATAATCAGTCTCGAGGAGAGCGCATGGCTACTGCCACTGCCGCAGCAAAAGGCGTCAAGGACTTCGTCTTCGAGTGGGAGGGCAAGGATCGCAATGGCAAGATCGTCAGAGGCGAACTCCGGGCCGGCGGTGAGGCCATGGTCAGCGCCACCTTGCGCCGCCAAGGCATCCTGGTCAACAAGGTCAAGAAGCGCCGCTCCAGCGGTGGCAGCGCGGTCAAGCAGAAGGACATCGCGATCTTCACGCGCCAGCTCGCGACGATGATGCGCGCCGGCGTGCCGTTGCTGCAGTCCTTTGACATCGTCGCCCGCGGCGCGACCAACCCGCGCCTCACACGGCTACTGAACGACATCCGACAGGATGTGGAGACCGGCACGAGCCTGTCATCGGCCTTCCGCAAGCACCCGATGTATTTCGACGCGCTGTACTGCAATCTCGTCGAAGCGGGCGAAGCTGGCGGTATCTTGGAGGCGCTGCTGGACCGACTGGCGGTCTATCAGGAAAAGACGGTTGCCATCAAGAACAAGATCAAGTCGGCACTGACCTACCCTGTCGCGGTGATGGTKGTCGCCTTCATCGTCGTTGCAGTCATCATGATCTTTGTGGTGCCTGCCTTCGAGGATGTCTTCAAGTCTTTCGGCGCCGACCTGCCCGCCCCCACCCTTTTCATCATCGCGCTGTCCAAGTTCTTCGTCAGCTACTGGTGGGCTATCTTCGGTTCGATCGGCGGTGGCATCTATTTCTTCCTGCAGACCTGGAAGCGCTCCGTGCCGATGCAAAAGCGCATGGATCGCCTGCTGTTGAAGGTCCCCGTCTTCGGCGACCTCATGTACAAGTCCGCCGTCGCGCGTTGGACGCGGACCCTGTCGACGATGTTTGCCGCAGGCGTCCCGCTGGTCGAGGCGCTCGATTCCGTCGGCGGCGCCTCGGGGAATGCGGTATTCGCTGAGGCGACCGAACAGATCCAACGCGACGTTTCCACCGGCGCCGCGCTGACGACGTCGATGCAGACGACGGGCATCTTCCCGACCATGGTGTTGCAGATGTCTTCCATCGGCGAGGAATCCGGCTCCCTCGACCACATGCTGGCCAAGGCCGCGGAGTTCTATGAGGACGAGGTGGATGAAGCGGTCAAGGCGCTGTCCAGCCTGATGGAGCCCTTCATCATCGTCATCCTGGGCGGCCTGATTGGCGGCATCGTCGTGTCGATGTACCTGCCGATCTTCAAGCTCGGCCAGGTGGTCTGATGGCGGTGGACTACAGCCTGCTGCTGTCACCCTGGATCCTCGGCATCTTCGGTCTTTGCATCGGCAGTTTTCTCAACGTCGTCATTTACCGCCTGCCGCTGATGTTGGAGCGCCAGTGGCTGCATGAGTCGGCCGCGCAGCTCACTGACGCGGCCGCCATGGCGCGCGTCGCTGACGTGCCTTTGCCCGAGGCTGAAAAGCTGGCCAAGGCCGTGGATGTCTACGGCACCAAGATCGAAGCCCTGCCGCCATTCACTATCGCCGCGCCGCGTTCACGCTGCCCGCATTGCGGCCATCAGTTGCGCTGGCATGAAAACCTGCCGGTCATTGGCTGGCTTCGCCTGGGCGGTAAATGCGCCACGTGCAAGGCGCCGATCTCCAAGCGCTATCCCATCATTGAAGCGCTCACCGGCGCCGCCTTCGCCGCCCTATCCTGGCGCTTCGGCGCCCAGCCGACCACGCTGCTCTGGTGCGGCTTCGTCGCTGCTCTGATCGCGCTGGCGATGATCGACTGGGACACCACGTTGCTGCCGGATGCGATCAACCAGCCCCTGCTCTGGGCCGGGCTCGCCGCCGCCCTGATGGGCTGGACGATTCCGCTGGACAAGGCCCTGATCGGCGCCTTGAGCGGCTACCTGTCGCTGTGGTCGGTGTACTGGGTGTTCAAGCTCCTCACCAAGAAGGAGGGCATGGGCTATGGCGACTTCAAGCTGCTCGCGGCGCTGGGCGCCTGGCTGGGCTGGCAGATGGTGCTGCCCATCGTCCTCGGCGCCTCAGCCATCGGTGCCGTCATCGGCATCATCATGAAGATGAATGCCGGCCTGCGTGAGGGCCGCTACGTGCCCTTCGGCCCTTTCCTGGCCGGCGGTGGCCTGGTGGTGCTGTTTGCCGGCCAGCCGACGGTGCTGGGCTGGCTCGGCTGGACATGAACCCTTGATGAGGGTCGGCCTGACCGGCGGCATCGGCAGCGGCAAGAGCACGGTCGCAGGCTTTC
>NZ_JBFULE010000627.1:0-3132 GCF_056400485.1 Roseateles sp. P5_B10 | reverse complement strand
CCTCAAGGTCGCCGAGATCGCCGACGCCGTGAAATCGGCCGACGTGGTCATGATCCTGCTGCCCGACGAGCAGATCGCCGACGTCTACAAGAACGAGGTCGAGCCCAACATCAAGCAGGGCGCGTCGCTGGCCTTCGCGCACGGCTTCAATGTCCACTACGGCCAGGTGCAGCCGCGCGCTGACCTGGATGTCTGGATGGTCGCTCCCAAGGCCCCCGGCCATACGGTGCGCAACACGTATCGCCAGGGTGGCGGCGTGCCCCACCTGATCGCCATCTACCAGGACAAGACCGGCAAGGCCCGTGACCTGGCCCTGAGCTATGCCGCAGCCAACGGTGGCGGCAAGGCCGGCATCATCCAGACCAGTTTCCGCGAAGAGACCGAGACCGACCTCTTCGGCGAGCAGGCCGTGCTGTGCGGCGGCGCCGTGGAACTGATCAAGGCGGGCTTCGAGACGCTGACGGAAGCCGGCTACGCCCCCGAGATGGCCTACTTCGAATGCCTGCACGAGCTCAAGCTCATCGTGGACCTGATCTACGAAGGCGGCATCGCCAACATGAACTACTCGATCTCGAACAACGCCGAGTACGGTGAGTACGTGACCGGCCCGCGCGTCGTCACCGAAGACACCAAGAACGCGATGCGCCAGTGCCTGAAGGACATCCAGACGGGCGAATACGCCAAGAGCTTCATCSTCGAGAACAAGGCCGGCGCTCCGACGCTGATCAGCCGCCGCCGCCTGACGGCCGAGCACCCCATCGAGCAGGTCGGTGAGAAGCTGCGCGAAATGATGCCCTGGATCAAGGCCAACAAGCTGGTGGACAAGGCGAAGAACTGATCGCCAGCCCGTTCTCAACGGATTGAAAGGCCGGTGCCGAGGGGCGCCGGCCTTTTTTGTTGGGGAACCGATCCGCTGCTTTCCGTCACGAAGGCTGGTGATGGCAGGCGCGCCTGCGCCGACGTTCAACTGTGGAGGTGCCTGATCTTGGACAAGTCGCTCCCTGAAACGACCGCTGTGCGCGAGGTGCTGGAGTCGATCAAGAGCACCGAGGTCGTCGTCGATGAAATAGTTGCGCCCGGTGCCGTGTCCTTGAAGATCGAGGCACGTGGTGGCGGCCGGGTCGTGGCCGCGGAAGCCAACGTGCCACTGCGGCTCACGGTCACGGTGATGGGAGCAAGCGGGCCGATGGACGCGGTCGCCACCGATGTCGTCCTGTCCTCTGACGGTAAGCTGTCCGGCGACGTGACGCTGCCGGCCAGTGCCTTTGCTCGCGGCGTCGCCGATGCGCAGGTGCAGTTCACCGAGGCGGCCCAGGGCGTCACGCTCACCGCTCGAAGTGGCGACCTGATGGCTGTCACTGCCCGGTTTGTCGTGCTGCCCGCGCTGGTGCCCTTCACAGGCCGCGGGCCTTTGGTGGCGAACAGAAACGAGATTCAGGGCAAGACCAGGAAGGCGCGCGCCGTGCTGCTTGAGCCGCCGCGCAACCCGGGGTCCGAGGCGCTGGCCATGCTGCGTGCCAGGCGGCCGATCGCGGGCCTGAATTCGGCTGGCCCCAACTCGAAAAAGGCAGAAGACGAACTCGGGGCAGGGCGGTCTGGCGATGCGGGAACGAACTGCCTGTGCTGCACGATGGGTGCGATCACGGGGCAGACGACGACGGCGCTGGTGCACGCAATGATCCGCGACAAGCTCGGCCCCGACATCCGGGCGGGGCTGGATGAATCGTGGAAGACCAAGGACAAGGAGCTTGTGGACGCCGAAGTGCAGCGGCGACTTGAAACGTTGATCGCCGATTACGGGACCATGCAGGACGAAAAGATCTGGTGGCGGCTGGAGAGCCTGAAGAACTTCATGACCAAGGCCTCGGACAAGGTGCCGGGCGAGGACGTCTCGGGGGATGCACAACTGCGCGGTACGCGCGGTCTGATGGTTTCTGAGGCCAAGCGCCGCAACGCGGAGGCTGGCACCGATGGCATCCGCTACAAGGTCGTCCAGGACGGGGTGGCCGACACCGACCCGTTGAAGAGCAAGACGTATGCGCTGGATGGCGAGATGCAGGCGCAGATGGGCAAGTATCCCGACGGTACCCAGTTCCAGGTGTTCGTCTATGGGTCGATGCATCACTGGCTGTTCGCGGAAAAATACAATGGGAAGGTGGTGATGGAGGACTACCAAAAGTCCAAACCACCGGTCGGCACCAAGGCCTCAGCCAGCGGCCCGACGGGCTACACGGACGACGACGTGCCGCACCATCCGGTCGCGCAGGAGCAGTCAGGCGTTTTCACGCAGGGCTATTTCCTTGCCATCTGCCCGGAGTCGTTCGACGCCAGCCAGGCCTGGGCCGGAAACAGGGACTGGCCGCAGCTCACGATGTGAGGATCACGGCTCGTGAATCACATCCGCGTGCCGCCGGCCAGCAGTCTCAACGTCGCCCCATCCCGCTCCCCGTTGTAGAGCTTCTCCAGCGTCCGTCCAAACAGGTGGTCCGGCTCGCCTGCCACCGACTCGAACAAGGTCAGGCAGGACTTGAACTTCATCGTGTCCACGTCGCCCAGGATGCGCTCGGCCGAATTGCCCTCGTGAGCCAGCATGGCTTGCACACAATCACGCAGCCGCGCGCCCAGCACCGGATGGGCGAGATAGGCCTCGGCTTCCGCGCGGCCTGCGATGCCGTATTCATGCGCCATGGCGCTGCGCCCCAGCCCGCGCAACTGCGGCAGCACGAACCAGATCCAGTGACCGGTCTTGCGGCCGGCCTTGAGCTCGGCCAGCGCCTGCTCGTACCGCCCCTGCTGAGCCTGAACGAAGCGGTCGAGTGTGCTCATGGCATGCCGTTGTGGGCTCGCAGCGCCTCGACGGCTTCATCGGGCAGCCAAAGCAGCGTGTTCAGATAGTCGTCCAGGCAGTCCACCAGTGCCGCACGCGGCCCCTCTCGCCAGGCAGCCGAGCCATAGAAGGCGTCCTGCTGCGCGACCAGTTGTTCCCGGCTGTCGAACGCGCGGATCAGGAAGAAGCTCTCGTGCTCATGGTCCGAGCGCCCAAAGGCCACGATGTCCATGCCGCTGGCGCGCACCAGCGGCAGCGCAGCCTGTACCGCAGGGACGAAGCGCTCGGCGCAGCCGGGTTTGAGC
>NZ_JBFULE010000626.1:0-3136 GCF_056400485.1 Roseateles sp. P5_B10 | reverse complement strand
AGGGCCCGGCCGAGATCGAGGCCAAGCGGCGCTGGACCYTCCGCCAGGTGGCCTGGCTGGCGCACGCCCAGGGCCTCGTGCTGGACCCGCCGGCCCAGCACCCCTTCAACCCCTTGCCGCTGTTGCGGCTGGCCTGGGCCTGTACGGCGCCGCAAGGGCAGCCGGGCGACACCCCGGGGCGCTGGGTCGTCGAGCAGCTGTTTCATCACGTCTGGCGTGGCGCCGGTGCCGACGCCAGTGACGCCGCCCGCATCGCCGCGCTGACCGAACGCCTTGCGCCCGCGCAGGATCCGGCCGGCGAGGCCGTCAAGCAGCGCCTGCGCAGCGAGACCGAGGCGGCACTGGCCCTGGGCGTCTTCGGCGTGCCGACCGTCGAGTTCGAAGGCCGGTTGTTCTGGGGCCAGGATGCGCTGCCGATGCTGCGTGCTGCGCTGGACGGCGACCCCTGGTTTCGCAGCGGCATTTGGGAATCAGCGGCCCAGGCCCGGCCCGGCATCACCCGGAAACACTGAGCGCGGACCAAGAACAAGCCCTGCGGCTTCTTCGACGCCTCGCGAAGGACTGCCGGCATGCAGGCCGGCAGACATGATTCAAAACGTCTCAGGATTTACCCGCGAGGGTCATCTGATCTCGCATTGAGAAATGCTGACTGCGGGTTCCTGCGGAGTTTGTCAGCCTCGATTCAGACTGGCGTCAGAACACGGTCAGAGGCGGTGTGAATAGTCGCGGTGAGGGAAGCCTGTGGGGCGGCCCGACAACTGACGGAGACATATCAATGGCAACTGCGACTTCGACGGCCGCGACGCCGATGACCAAAGAGGAGAAGAAGGTCATCTTCGCCTCCTCGCTGGGCACGGTGTTCGAGTGGTACGACTTCTACCTTTACGGCTCGCTGGCGGCCGTCATCGCCAAGCAGTTCTTTGCCGGCCTGGATCCGAGCGCGGCCTTCATCGCCTCGCTGATGGCCTTTGCCGCCGGCTTCATCGTGCGCCCCTTCGGCGCGCTGGTGTTCGGCCGCCTCGGCGACATGATCGGCCGCAAGTACACCTTCCTGGTCACCATCCTGATCATGGGCCTGTCGACCTTCATCGTCGGCGTGCTGCCCACCTACGCGACCATCGGCGCCGCGGCGCCGGTCATCCTGGTCGGCCTGCGTCTGCTGCAGGGCCTGGCCCTCGGCGGTGAGTACGGCGGTGCCGCCACCTACGTGGCCGAGCATGCCCCTCACGGCAAGCGTGGCGCCTACACCTCGTGGATCCAGACGACGGCGACGCTGGGCTTGTTCCTGTCGCTGATGGTCATCCTCGGCGTGAAGAACTCGATGTCGGACAAGGACTTCGGCGAATGGGGCTGGCGCATTCCCTTCATCGTGTCGATCCTGCTGCTGGGCGTTTCGGTGTGGATTCGCCTGTCGATGAACGAATCGCCCGCCTTCCAGAAGATGAAGGCGGAGGGCAAGACCTCCAAGGCGCCGCTGTCCGAATCCTTCGGCCAGTGGAAGAACCTGAAGATCGTGCTGCTGGCGCTCTTCGGCCTGGTGGCCGGCCAGGGCGTGGTCTGGTATTCGGGCCAGTTCTACGCGCTGTTCTTCCTGACGTCGGTGCTCAAGGTGGACCTCACCTCGGCCAACATCTGGATCGCCATCTCGCTGCTGCTGGGCACGCCCTTCTTCGTCATCTTCGGCACGCTGTCGGACAAGATCGGCCGCAAGCCCATCATCATGGCCGGCCTGCTGCTCGCCGCGCTGACCTACTTCCCGCTGTTCAAGGCCCTGACCGCTGCGGCCAACCCCGACCTCGCCAAGGCCCAGGAGACCGCCAAGGTCACGCTGACCACCAACATGGCCAGTTGCTCCTTCCAGGGCAGCCCGCTGGCACGCGAGGTGGACTTCACCAGCGCCTGCGACATTGCCAAGCGTGCTCTGGCCCAGTCGTCGGCCAGCTCCGAGACCATCGAGGCTCCCGCAGGTGCACCAACGGTCGTGAAGGTCGGCGAAAAGGAAATCGCCGTCCCGACCGCCACCAAGCTGACCGAGCACAAGTTCGACGAAGCCAGTACCAAGGCCATCGCCGGCTTCAAGAAGGAGCTGGGCGAAGCGATGAAGGCTGCCGGCTATCCGGCCAAGGCCGACATGGCCAAGGCCAATGTGCCGATGGTCATTGCCATCCTGTTCGTGCTGGTGCTGTACGTGACCATGGTCTACGGCCCGATCGCGGCCATGCTGGTGGAGATGTTCCCGACCCRCATCCGCTACACCTCGATGAGCCTGCCGTACCACATCGGCAACGGCTGGTTCGGCGGCATGCTGCCCTCCATCACCTTCGCGATGGTGGCGCAGAACGGCAACATCTATCACGGCCTCTGGTACCCCATCATCATCGCGGCGGCGACCTTCGTCATCGGCGTGCTGTTCGTGCGTGAGACCAAGGACGTGGACATCTACGCCCGCGACTGATCATGTTTTTCCCGGGGAGTCCCGGGATGTCTACACGAGGCCGGCTTCATGCCGGCCTTTTTCGTTCTGGCTAGCCCTGCTTGTCGATGGCAGTCTGCCCTGCGACGATGCCGCCGATGCCCAAGTCCAAAGACCCTTCCGACAGCAGCGCTGGTGAGCAACGCCGGCTGCAGATGGTCGACATCGCCCGCCTGGCCGGCGTGTCGGTGTCCACGGTGTCTCGGGCCTTGAACGGCAGCGAGCTCGTCAATGCCGAGACGCGCCAGCGCGTCGCCGAACTGGCGCGCTCGCTGAACTACTCGATCAACTTCGGCGCGCGCAACCTGCGCCTGCAGGAGAACAAGACGGTGGCCGTCGTCGTGCCCTACGACGCCAAGTCCCGCCAGCACATCTCCGACCCCTTCTTCCTGTCCATCGTCGGCTCCATTGCCGACGCGCTGACCGACCGCGGCTACGACATGCTGCTGTCGCGCGTCGACGCCGAGCGGCTGGACCTGGCCTCGCACTGGTTCGACTCCGGCAAGGCCATTGGCGTCGTCCTCATCGGCCAATGGCGCCACCACGACCAGCTCAACGACATGGCCGCGCGCAAGCTCCCGCTGGTCGTCTGGGGCGGCGAGATGCCGCAGCAGCTCTACTGCAGCGTGGGTGGCGACAACGTGCTGGGCGGCACGCTGGCTG
>NZ_JBFULE010000625.1:0-3137 GCF_056400485.1 Roseateles sp. P5_B10 | reverse complement strand
CCATCCTTGCATGGATGCAAGAGCACCCGCAGGGCAGCGTGCTCGTCGTTGTCGTGGAATCGATGGGGCGACTCAATGCACCGAAAGTGGACGACTGGCTGCGTCGGCAGTTCATCACCGAGCGGCTTGGCGCACGCTGGCAGGTCGACGAGGTGGATGAGGACTTCTTTGGATCCACCACGCGCGGCGAGCTCCGGACCTTGTGCGGAGTCAATGGGCACTATTCACGTCTTACACCCGAAACTGCGTCGAGGTGTCTGCCCCAACTCGCCTTGGAGGCGGGAAGTGAGGTCCATGGCCTGCATGGCTTCACCATGCGGATGTTCGATCGCCAGGACTGGTGGCCACGCATTGGTCTGCGACCATGGCCGTTTGCCGATGGGCTGCAGCATGGATGCAATCACGCCTTCCCCGGCGTTTGCGACGCTGTAGTGCTCAGGCAAGCCCTGACACTTGTCGACGCGCCGCAGCGCTTCGTCTACGCATTGACGCTGGATACGCACTTGCCGCTGCGCAAGGACGGCAGTCCTCTGCCAGGGGATTTGATCGGACGTTGTGGCGAGGACCACGTCACCAACACAGCCTGCGAATTGGTAGCCCAGTTCGGCGTGTTGCTTGCGAATCTCGAAGTAGGGCTCACGAACCTGCAGACTGCACCTCTGGTCGTCGTTGTCGGTGACCATGCACCGCCGTTCGTCGCCATCGCGAGCCAGCAAGCGTTTGCGCCTGCCCGTGTGCCGCTCTTCGTCCTCAGGCCACGCGATGCCGTTGATGCGCATTGAGTAACAGTATGAAGTTGTGGCGAAAGCCGCATCGCGTCCATTTCTGTGTCTCGTGTTGGCAACGCAGCCGTACGGCGGCCTCGTTATGGGAGGCGGCCCGCGTAGCATTCAAGACGCGCTGAATTGCTGGAGCGGCTAGCTAAGCGCGTAACCGCGATCAGGGTGTTTACCCGCACGGCTATCGTTTCGTTGACAGGCGCTTAAAAGCGTGGTCTAGAATGTTTCGGCGTGCAATTTAGTACACGTGTGATTCGCGAATCATTACTCTCTCTTTCCATAACCTTTGTGGAGTTCACCGAATGAAAAAATATGTGTTGAAGGCGACCGCTCTGGCGATCGGTGCGCTGGTTGGGGGTTCGGCGTTCGCCGCCATCACTTCCACCATCGATCTTGACGCCAATACCGGCGCTCAGACCTATGCCAAGGAGCTGACGTACGCAGCGCTGACTGGTGGTGCGAACAAGCTGAACACGACGAACCAGCTTGGCTTCGGCGTTTCGACTGGCCAAACGCGCTACATCCGCTTTGACCTGACCAATGCCAAGTTCACTGCTTCGTCTCTGGCGGCTGCTCCGGTCATCGGTACCGACATCGACGTCGGCGGCGGTGGCATTTCCGGCGCTTCGCTCGTTCAGGGCGGTGGCGTTGGTCAAGCATTCGCTGTCTATCAGATCACCGCTGGTTCCGACCTGTCGGCCTCTGCTGCTGTCAAGCTGAAGATTGCAGAACTGAACGTGACCGCCACGACCGCTTCTGTGCAGATCAAGTACTCGCTGCACGAAACGGCAACTTCCGCTCAAGGCACGACCGCGTCCAACACGGCCCTGCTGTCGAGCGTGTCTGCTGACGCCGCCCAGTTCAGCACCGGCCTGCAATACACGGTCGACTCCACGCCGACAACGACGGCTGACGTGGAAACGTCGTTCAAGAAGTTCAAGACGGGTGGTGGCTACGTTGCTATTGACCAAGCCAAGATTGGCACCCTGACCGTGGACAAGACGGCCGTCAAGAAGGGTGATGGCACTGCTGTTGCTTTCGCGGACCTGGTGGCTGCTGGCACGAAGATCGTTCTTACCGGCGATTTCTCGATCCGCGCAGGTGCCAATGACGCTGCCAAGAAGACCAGCGTGTACCTGGACTCCGATGGTGACTGCTCGACCGGTTCCGGCTCGCAGATCAATTCGAACACCGTGCCCTCGGGCACCGGTGCCGAATTCGTGATCAACACGACCGCACAGGCTGGCGCCGCGGTTTGCTACGTGGTTGATGGCACTAGCCAGATCCCCTCGGCCGGCCCGTACAAGGCTCAAGTGGTCGTTGTTGCTGCCGCCAGCACGACGTCTGCCAGCTTCGGCGACAAGGCCCTGGGTTCTATCGACCGCGATGGCACCGAGCTGACCGCACCGTTCACGACGATCAACCCTGACTACATCTCCCGCATTGTGCTGACCAGCTCACACACGGGTGATCCGGCCTCTGTTGTCGTCACGCCGATTTTGGCTAACGGCGGTTCTTGCGGTGCCGGCAACTCCAACTTCTCGCTGATCGCTGGTAAGCAGTTGTTCATCAATGCGATCGAGGTCTGCCCGTCTATCTCGGGATTGGTGGCTGGTACGGATACCCGTCTGGGCTTCAAGATCACTGTCGCAGCCCCGAAGGCCAAGATCGAAGGCGTCATGAACATCCTGAAGAAGGGTACCGCCACGACGTCGTCGAGCGACCTGAACAGCTACACGCTGTCGCGTCCGGCGAACTAAGCACAGAGTTCGCGCAAGCGAAATCTAAAAGCGCCCTTCGGGGCGCTTTTTTCGTTCTGTATTGAGCTGTTTACCGCCAGCGACTCGTTGCCCGCGGTCATCTGCCCGGCGACTGAGCGACGGCGTCGAGTAAGTCGTGTCGGGTGCGCCCCTTACAATCCAATGCTTCTGAACCTGAGATGACGATGTCCATACTGCAGCCTTCGCGCACACTTCGCCGGATGGCCGGTCGGAGCGAAATCGGTTTCACTTTGCTTGAAATGTTGGTGGTGCTTGTGATCATCGGGTTGATCGCAGGCTTGGTTGGGCCACGGCTGTTTAGCAAGGTGGATCAATCCAAGGTCATCACAGCCACCACGCAGATCAAGATGCTGCGCGGCGCTGTGGAGAACGTGCGGCTTGATATTGGTCGTTACCCGACCGCCGAAGAGGGCTTGAGCTTGTTGGCGAAGCAGCCCGCCGATACGGCCCTGGCGACCAGGTGGCGCGGCCCGTATCTTGACGCCGATGTGCCGTTGGATCCCTGGCAGCACGCCTACCTCTATTCGCTGCCTGGCGCGAACGGGCAGCCATTTGCGCTGTATTCCCTGGGTGCGGA
>NZ_JBFULE010000624.1:0-3141 GCF_056400485.1 Roseateles sp. P5_B10 | reverse complement strand
GGTCAGGCCTGCGGCAGGAAAGGTTTGACGACGCCGATCAGGCGCTCCACGTAGGCTTCCTTCTCGCCGACCGGCGCTGCGTAATGCAACGCGCTGCGCGCGGCGTCCAGCCCGGCGCGCGAGGCCATGACCCACGCGGCCAGGTATTGCGAGGCCAGGCAGCCGCCGGCCGTGGCGATGGGGCCGCGGGCATGAAAGGGCTCTTCGACGACGCGCACGCCGGCCTCGACGACCCAGGGCTTGGTGGTCGAGTCGGTGCAGGCGGGCATGTCCGCCAGCAGCCCGAGGCGGGCCATCAGCAGCGTGCCCGAGCACTGGCCGCCGATAAGCTGGCGCACCGGGYCGAGCTGCAGCCGATCCAGCAGCGCGCTGTCGTTGGCGATGGCGCGGGTGTGGATGCCGCTGCCGAACAGCACGACGTCGGCCTCGTTGGCGAACTCCAGCGGCTGCTGGGCCGTGACGACCACGCCGTTCATCGATGTCACCTGCGCGCTCGGGCTGGTGATGGCAGCCGACCAGCCCTGGGCATAGAGCCGGTTGATCAGGCCCAGCGCGATGAAGCTGTCGAGCTCGTTGAAGCCGTCGAATGTGAGGACGGCGACTTTCATCACTCCTCCAGCAGGCTCCGGAGCATCCATGCGGTTTGCTCGTGCACTGTCAGTCGCTGCGTCAGCAGGTCGGCGCTCGGCTCATCACTGGCCTTGTCGACCAGCGGGAACAGCGCGCGCGCCGTGCGGGCGACGGCCTCGTGGCCCTGCATCAGCACCTCGACCATCTTCATGGCCTTGGGCGGCGTGGCGGGCGCGTCGGGCAGGCCGCTGAGCTTGGCGAACTGGGCATAGCTGCCGGGCGCCGGGAAGCCCAGCGAGCGGATGCGCTCGGCGATGGGGTCGACCGCATTCCACAGCTCGGTGTACTGGGCCATGAACATCGCATGCAGGCTGTTGAACATCGGGCCCGTGACGTTCCAGTGGAAGTTGTGCGTCGTCAGGTAGAGCGTGTAGGTCTCGGCCAGCAGCTTGGACAGGCCGGCGGCAACCGCGGCGCGGTCTTTCTCGCTGATGCCGATGCTGATGGACGGGGCGGCGGACTTCTTGGCCATGCGGGGGGGCTCCAAAACGGTACGGGGTGAGCCTAACGGATTCGGCCCACCCCGGGGTCAACGGGGTCGTGACGTCAGCTTGCGGGCCGAGCGCAGGGCCGCTCCCAAGCCGGCCCGCCTTGGGCGATGTGCTTGCGGCTCGATGCGGCGAGCATCGCCGTCCCCGCGGGGGACCGGTCAGCCATGCTCTCGTTCAGCGATGCGGGGCTGGACGAGGGGCTCACTGGATGTCAAATCGGTCCAGTTCCATGACCTTGGTCCAGGCGGCGACAAAGTCCTTGACGAACCTGGCCCTGCCGTCGGCGCTGGCATAGACCTCGGCATAGGCGCGCAGCACGGAGTTGCTGCCGAAGATGAGGTCGGCGCGCGTGCCGGTGTACTTGACGGCGCCGCTCTTGCGGTCGCGGCCTTCGAAGATCTCGGCGCTGGCGTCCGTCGGCTTCCAGACCGTGCCCATGTCGAGCAGCTTGACGAAGAAGTCGTTGCTCAGCGTGCCGGGCTTGTCGGTGAACTGGCCGTGCTTGCTGCCATCGGTATTCGTGCCCAGCACGCGCAGGCCGCCCACCAGCGCGGTCAGCTCGGGCGCGGTCAGCGTCAGCAACTGGGCGCGGTCGATCAGCAGGGCTTCGGTGGATGCGCCCAGATTGCCCTTGCTGTAGTTGCGGAAGCCGTCGGCCAGGGGTTCGAGCACGGCGAAGGATTCGACATCGGTCTGGGCCTGGGTGGCATCAACGCGGCCGGGCGTGAAGGGCACCTCCACCGTCGCACCGGCGGCCTGGGCGGCCTGCTCGATGCCGACGACGCCGGCCAGCACGATGACGTCGGCGAGGGACGCCTTGCCGGAGGCCCGCTGGATCTCCATCAGCTTGGGCAGGGCCTGGATGGCCGGCTTGTTGACGGCCCAATCCGTCTGCGGTGCCAGCGCCAGGCGGGCGCCGTTGGCGCCGCCGCGCTTGTCGCCACCGCGGAAGGTCGAGGCCGAGGCCCAGGCGACGGCGACGAGGTCAGCGACGGACAGGCCCGAGGCGGCGATCCTGGCTTTCAGGTCGGCGATGTCGCCGGGGGTGGGGTGATGGCTGGGCGCGGGCAGCGGGTCCTGCCAGATCAGGTCTTCCTTGGGCACCTCGGGGCCGAGGTAGCGCGCCTTGGGGCCCATGTCGCGGTGGGTCAGCTTGAACCAGGCGCGGGCGAAGGCGTTGGCGAAGGCCTGCGGGTCGTCGCGGAAGCGCTGGGAGATCTTGCCGAACTCGGGGTCGAAGCGCAGCGTCAGGTCGGTCGTCAGCATGGTGGGCTTGTGGAACTTGCCCGGGACGTGAGCGTCGGGGATGTCCTCGGGCGCGTTCTTGGCCACCCATTGCTTGGCGCCGGCCGGCGAGGTGGTGGCCTCCCATTCGAACTTGAACAGGTTGTCGAAGAAGTGGTTGCTCCACTGCGCGGGGGTCTGGGTCCAGGTGACTTCCAGGCCGCTGGAGATGGTGTCCTTGCCATGGCCGCCGCCGAAGCCGCTGGTCCAGCCCAGGCCCTGGGACTCGATGCCGGCACCCTCGGGCTCAAGGCCCTTGTGGTGCTCGGGTGCCGCGCCATGGGCCTTGCCGAAGGTGTGGCCGCCGGCGATCAGCGCGACGGTCTCCTCGTCGTCCATGGCCATGCGGCCGAAGGTGGCGCGGATGTCCTTGGCCGCGGCCAAGTAGTCGCCGCTGGCGTTGGGGCCCTCGGGGTTCACATAGATCAGGCCCATGTGGGTCGCGCCGACGCTGGCGACGAGGTTGCGGTCGCCCTCGAAGCGCTTGTCATCGGCCAGCCACTTGGTCTCGGCGCCCCAGGCCACGTCCATGTCGGGTTCCCAGACGTCCGCGCGGCCACCGGCGAAGCCCAGCGTGCGAAAGCCCATCGACTCCAGCGCCACATTGCCGGCCAGGATGAAGAGGTCGGCCCAGGAGATCKYCTKGCCGTATTTCTGCTTGATSGGCCACAGSARGCGGCGKSWCTTGTCGATGTTGACGTTGTCSGGCCAGGAGTTCAGCGGCGCGAAGCGCTGC
>NZ_JBFULE010000623.1:0-3141 GCF_056400485.1 Roseateles sp. P5_B10 | reverse complement strand
GTGCAGTACCGCAATGTCGGCAGCGTCAGGTTGCGGGGCGTGGATGTGGGCGTCGAAAGGCGCGCGACGGACGGCTGGCTCTGGCACATCAGTGCGTCCTGGATGGACGGCCGCGACGACGCCGGCCAGCGCCTGAGCAATTCGCCCTCGTGGATGTTCAAGGGCGACCTCGTCTCACCGGTGTGGCAGCGCTGGCAGCTTGGCACGGAGTGGAACCTGCTCGGCCGCCGCAGCGGCCGCGTCGAGGTGCCGACCAGCGCCCTCGTCAACGCCCATCTGCGCTATCACGTCGATCCGCGCCAGAGCCTGGCCCTGCACCTGAGCAACGCGCTGGACCGCCGCATTTTCGACCCGTCGACCCCTGACACGTCGCTGAGCGCCATCCCTCAGCCCCGGCGCGCCTGGCGCCTGGACTGGCGCTTCACGCTCTGAGCCTGGCCATGCGCGGCAGTCGAGCAGCGGTGAAGGGATGGGCGGGCTGGCGTGCCGGCTGCGCGATCCTGCTCGGCCTGCTGTCGGCCCAGCCGGCCGCGGCGCAGAGCGCCAGCCCGGAAGCCCTGAAAGCCGAGGTTGTCTACCGCCTGCTGATGTTCGTCACCTGGCCCGCCGACCGCGAGCTGGCGGGGCGGCCGCTGCAGCTGTGCACCGTCGGCGAGGGCCGCATGGACAGCGCGCTTCAGTCCCTGGCGGGTCGACCGATCCGGCACCTCACCGTCGATGTGCGCCATCAGGCCCGCGCCGACCAGCTTGCCGGCTGCCATCTGCTCTACCTGCCCACGCCTCAGCCAGCGCTGCGCCCGGTGTTGGCCGACCTGCCGGTGCTCGTCATATCGGATGTGGCGGTGATGCTGGAGCAGGGTGCCATGATCAACCTGCAGATCGAAGACGGCCGTATCGTCTTCGACGTGGATCTCGACGCCGCGCGCCGCGTCGGCCTGGCCATCAGCACCAAGCTGCTGCGCCTGGCCCGCTACGTTCGCCACCAGACGACATCGCCGTGAAGCCGCAATTTGCCGATGCCTTCGATCGCCTGCGCGAACTCGTGGTCGCGCTGGCCGCCTTGCTGGTCTTCGCACTGCTGCTCAGCGTGCTGCAGTACTGGCGCCTGCATGACCGCCAGCTCGAGGACCTGCGCACCCAGGCCGACATCGTCGCGCAGACGGTCTCGGCGGCGCTGGTTTTCGACAGCCGCAGCGATGCCGGCGAAAGCCTGGCTGCCCTGCAGCAGAGCCCGTCCATCGTGCATGCCCGCCTGCTGAAGGGCGACGGCGCCGTCTTCACGCAGTTCTCGCGCACCGCGGCCGAGGTCACCTGGTTGCACGAGGCCGCCGGCACGGCGAGCGTGCAGGTGCCGGTCATGGCCGACGGCCGGCGAGTCGGCATGCTGGTCGTGGAGGCCAGCCGCCTGCCGATGTGGATGGACGTGGCCCAGTTCCTCGCCGCCACCATGGGCACCCTGCTGGCCACCGCCGGGTTGGCCTGGTGGCTGTCCAAGCGGCTGCGGGTGCAGATCAAGGAGGTCGAGCGCCGCACTCGCTATCTCGCGCGCTTCGACGCACTGACCGACCTGCCCAACCGTGAGCACATGCGCGGGCTGCTGGAGCGTGTGCTGCACCACCACGGCCGCACCACCCTGCTGATCCTGGATCTCGACGATTTCAAGCGGATCAACGACCAGCATCGCCACGCCGCCGGCGACGCCGTGCTGCAGGCCATTGGCCAGCGGCTCAGGCTGCTGCGCCGGCCCGGCGACCAGATTGCCCGTCTGTCCGCCGACGAATTCGCACTGCTGCTGGTGCCGGGCCTGGAAGACGAGGCGCTGCGCAGCCATGTCGCCCAGTTGCAGGCTGAACTCACGCAGCCGGTGCTGCACGACGGCCATTGGCTGCGCCTGCATGTCTCCAGTGGCGGCGTCTCATTGCCCGAGCACGCGCGTKATGCGAGCGAGGCCTTGCGCAGTGCCGATGCCGCGCTGCGGCATGCCAAGCAGATCGGCAAGGACAGCTTCCAGCTCTTCACGCCGCAGATCGGCGAGGCCCTGCGCCTGCGGCTGGCGCTGGAGCACGATATACGCGAAGGCCTGGCGCAGGGGCAGTTCTGCCTGGCCTACCAACCGCAATATGACGCCGCGCGCCGCATCCACGGCTTCGAGGCGCTGGCGCGCTGGCACCACCCGCAGCGGGGCTGGGTGCCGCCGGCCGAATTCATCCCGGTGGCAGAGAACTCGGGCCTGATCGTCGAGCTCAGCCTGGCGCTGCTGGCCGTGCTGCGCCGCGACCTCGACGGCCTGCGCGCCCGGGGCCTGGCCTGCCCGCCGGTGGCCGTCAACCTGTCCTGGGAGCAATGCCGCAAGCCCCAGCACCGCGAGCGCTTCCTGCAGCAGCTCAAGACGCTGCAGCTGGGGCCGGACGAGATCGAATTCGAGCTGACGGAAAGCGCCGGCTTCGAGGACATCGACAAGCCGGATTCCTTCGTCTTCACCTTGCAGGGCCTGGGCTACAACCTGGCCATCGACGACTTCGGCACGGGCTACAGCTCGCTGGCCTATCTGCGCCGCATCCGCTGCCGCAAGCTCAAGATCGACCGCCTCTTCGTGCACGGGCTGTCTGGCAATGCCGACTCCCACATGTTGGTCGAATCCATGGTGCGCGTCGCGCACGCCATGCGCATGGTCGTCGTGGCCGAAGGCGTGGAATTGCCGGCGGACGAGGCGGCTCTGATCGCAATGGGCTGCGACCTGATGCAGGGGTTTGCCTTCTGCAGGCCGGTGCCGCCGGACGAGATGCCAGGATTGCTGTCGGTCGACTGATCCGGCAGGCCGTTGCTCCCATCGGGTCGTCTGTCCGGCCGATCTGCGGTTCGTCGCCTGGCCGTTGTCGATCTCAAGCGTGCTCAACAGAATTGCGCGCACCGCCACCCCTCCGACCTGCAAGGATGYGCAATTGAACAAGCTGCTACGCAACGATCAGGGCCGCCTGCGCAGCGGCTGGTGGATCCTTCTCTTCATGGCCATCTTCCTGGCCAGCCAGTGGGTGTACCGGCCGGTGTCTCACGGCTTGCAGCAGATCGGCGTCGCCAAGGCGTGGCTGTCGCCGCTGCCGGTCGTGTTTCTGCTGGGGGTGACGTGGATCTGCATGCGGC
>NZ_JBFULE010000622.1:0-3146 GCF_056400485.1 Roseateles sp. P5_B10 | reverse complement strand
GGCTTGCGCGGCGCGGCGGCTGGCGCCGGCGCTGGTGCGGGCGCCTGACGGTTGGCGCCCTTGTCGGCGTTGAGCTTGATCCAGTGGAAGACGGCGTCGGCCGCCTTCTGCGCACGCTCGAGGCTCTCGGCCTTGGGTGCTTCTTGTTGGGCGCTGGCCGCTTGGGCCAGCATCAGCAGGGCGCCCGCGATGGCGGGCAGGGCAAGCGCCAGGGTACGGCGCGGTCCGAGTGTCATGACAGCTCCACAAAGACATTTCGGCCGGTGGCAAATGCCACCTCGGTCGAGGGGCGGACTCTAGTCAGACTGTGGGATGGCGTCAGCGGGGTTTGTCCCGCATGCGACGCAATTTGAAGCCGCTCCCGGCAAAGCGTCACGCTTGGCCGATGGTTCAAGACCCCAGCAAGGCGCGGCAACGCTTCTCGTGCTGCTGGATCTCGGCCAGCGTGACTTCGATGTCGTGGCGCTGCTGTTCGAGCTGCTGGCGGTGCTGCGCCAGGATGGTGAGGAAGGCCCGCAACTGGGGCGCGGCGCTGGCCTGGCTGTCATACATGTCGACGAGCTGCTTGATCTCCTGCAGGGCCAGGCCCAGGCGTTTGCCGCGCAGCGTGAGCTTCAGCCGGGTGCGGTCGCGCGGCGTGTAGACGCGGTTGCGGCCCTTGCGGCCAGGCTCCAGCAGGCCCATGTCCTCGTAGAAGCGGATCGCACGCGGCGTGATGTCGAACTCGGCGGCGAGTTCAGTGATCGTGTAGGTCGTTTCGGTCGCGGCGGGGACAGGTCGGCGGGAGGGCATGGCTACACTCAATTGACGTAAACGTCAGTCTAGAGCGGTCATGGCCAATCCACGCGAATCCGAACTGCATTACCCCCTGGGCGATACCCTGCCCCAACCCGGCGAGGCGCTGGACCTGGCACCCGGCGTGCGCTGGGTGCGCATGGGCCTGCCCTTTGCGCTGGACCACATCAACCTGTGGCTGCTGCGTGACCGTCTCGATGGTCGCGAGGGCTGGACCATCGTCGACTGCGGCATCGCCAGCGACGACACACGCGCCAACTGGGAGCAGGTGTTTGCCGCGCACCTGGACGGTTTGCCCGTGCTGCGTGTCATTGCGACGCACTTCCACCCTGACCACCTCGGGCTCGGGCACTGGCTGACCGAGAAATGGAACTGCCGGTTGTGGATGAGCGCGACCGACTACAACCTCGCCCGCCTGGCCAGTGGCTCGACGGTGGGCATGGGCGGCGCTTCGGCAGCGGCCTTCTTTGGCAGCCATGGCCTGACCGACCCGGAGTCGCTGGAGAAGATCCGCGCCCGTGCCGACTACTACCCCAAGATGGTGCCGGTCGTGCCGGCCAGCTACCGGCGGCTGATGGATGGCAGCGAGATCGACATCGGCGGGCGCACCTGGCGCTGCATCGCCGGCTACGGCCACGCGCCCGAGCACATCAGCCTGTTCTGCGAAGAAGCCAAGCTGCTGATCAGTGGCGACATGGTGCTGCCGCGCATTTCGACGAATGTTTCCGTCGTCGACGTCGAGCCCGAGGCCGACCCGCTGACGCTCTATCTGGACTCACTCAAGCGCTACCTGGAACTGCCGGCCGACACGCTGGTGCTGCCCTCGCACGGCAAGCCCTTCACCGGCCTGCATGAGCGCATCGACCAGTTGCAGGAGCACCATGACGAGCGCCTCGCCGAGGTCATCGCCGCCTGCCGCGCCGAACCGACGCATGCGGCCGGCCTGCTGCCCGTGCTGTTCAAACGCAAGCTCGACCTGCACCAGACGACGTTCGCGATGGGCGAGGCGATCGCTCACCTGCACGCGTTGTGGCTCAAGGGCGAGCTGAAGCGCGAACTGGGCGCCGACGGCGTCTACCGCTTCTTGCCCGGCTGACGCCAGCGCCAAAGAGAAACGCCGCCGACGATCAAGATCGTGCGGCGGCGGTCCGGCTTAGCGCGGTACCTTCACTCCCTCCGGCTGGGCCGGCTGCGGGTACCTGTGTGACAGCGTCAGACGAAGTGTTGCGCTTTGTGAAGGCGGCAGGGTGACCGTGGCTCGGTAGTATTCACATGCAAGCCATTGCGGCGTCTTTCGGGCCGAGTGCCGGGCCGCCCCAAGCCGGCCCGCCTTGGCGATGTGCTTGCAGCTCAATGCTGCAAGCATCGCCGTCCCCCAGGGGGACCGGCCAGGTTGGCCGGCGTTCAGCCGGGCCAGACTGGACGAGGGGCCTACTGAACCACGATGGATTCCTCGCGCAGTGCATCGCGCGAGCGCTCGAAATCGGGCAGCACCGAGCGCACCGTGTCCCAGAACGCCGGGCTGTGGTTCATCTCGCGCAGATGGGCCAGTTCATGGGCGACGACGTAGTCGATGATGGCCGGCGCGAAATGGATGAGGCGCCAGTTCAGGCGTATGGAGCCGTCGGCGCTGGCGCTGCCCCAGCGCGTCTGCGCCGAGGACAGTCGCAGCGACTTCATGGCCACGCCGAGCTGGTCGGCGAACTGGCGGCAGCGCGGCAGGAAGTCCTCGCGCGCGCGGGCCTGCAGCCAGGACTGGGCCAGGTCGCGGATCTGCTCTGCCGAGGCGCCCAAGGGCAAGGGCAGGCGCAATTGGCGCGCGGCGGCATCCCACACCACCTCGCGCTCGGCAGGTGCCAGCACCAGCGTCAACGCTTCGCCGAGATAGGGCAGGCGGCCGCCGTCCAGCCACTCGATGCGCGACGCCTGGATGCGCTGCTGGCGTTCGCGCTGCTCGACGAGCTTGCGCAGGATCCAATCGCCCTTGTGATGCAGGGCGCGTTCGATCTCGTTGATGGGCACCCAGCGCGGTGCGCTGACGCGCAGGCCCTGCGGCCCGACGACGAAGCCGATCGAGCGCCGGCGCGCCCGCTTGAGTTCATAGCCGATGCGATGCTGGCCCAGCAGCAGCTCACGCCGCGCGCGCGGCGCGCCGGGCTCGGCTGGCGTGATCTCCGGCTCCACGTCGAACAGTGACAGCTGGCTGTCCTGCAGGAGTGGGGCCGGGCGCTTGGCGGGCATGGTGATCAGCGTTGGTTCGCCGCCGCGTCGCCGGCGACGCCGGCGGACGGAGGGTTGGCATAGGCCTCGGGGTCGAGGCGGCGCATCTCGGATTCGATCCAGTCCTTGAC
>NZ_JBFULE010000621.1:0-3157 GCF_056400485.1 Roseateles sp. P5_B10 | reverse complement strand
CCAATATGCAACCGGAGTTGTGGGTGCGATCGCGATATCGCGGGTATCGAAAGGCCTTCCGGCTTTTCCTGTCCGAGTGGGGCGGAATCGGCGATGACGGCATCCCGCACAACCTGCAGGTGGATCACCTGCATCCGGCCTCGCGGTTCACGCCCAAGAACGATCACTACTTTGTGCGCCTCGCCCTCATCGAGCGAGGCGTCAATGCGTCGTACGGAGCGGGCTTCGAACGCTTGTTGTATGAGCGTGAGCGTGAGAGAGCGCTTTCCGGTGGCGTGCATATGGATTGGATGGCCTACCTGAAAGTGCGCGGTATTCGTTTGCCTGCCAAAACTGCAGGGAAGGCCGTTTGGAAGGCCTGGTCCTGGCAATGCGCCAAATCACTGGGTCCCGAAGGCTTCGATCCAGTTTTTACATACGTCGGGCTGACGACGATGCTCAACCTGGCCTTTCTGAACATCTGGCGCCCGCTTCCGCCTGACGACGCTTTCAGGCCCGAGGTCGAGGCGCACCCGTCCTATCCTTGCGCGCCTCAACTGGCAGAGGTTTGACGTGGTCGCGAGGTGCCATGGCGCGGCGTGTCACGATGCAGCCATTCCTACCGTCAAATGGCCAGCGCGATGACTCCAACCCCAATCAGCGCGGCGCCGGCGATACGCCAGCCTCGTTCGCCTTCGCCCAACAACTGCCCGCCCAGCAGTGCCGCAAACAGCATAGACACCTCGCGCGCTGGCGCCACGCGTGACAGCGGCGCCTCGCGCATGGCCATCAGCACCAGGATGTAGGCCAGCGGCCCCAGGCCTGCGACGGCAAGCACGCCGCGCCATGAGCGGCGCAGCTCCGGCCAGAAGCTCTGCGGGTTGCGCAGCAGCGTCGGTAGTTGCAGCGGCACGCGCAGCACATTGCCGAAGTAGTCCAGCATCAGCGGCGACACGGCCAGCACCTTGACGGCATAACCGTCCAGCACCGTGTAGCCGGCGATCAGCGTGCCGGTGGCGGCGCCCCAATAGACGCCGCGGCGGCGGCGCATGGCTGCCTCGGCATCGTGGTCCACACCGCGGCCGATCAGGCGCGGCCCCATGGTGATCAGCAGGATGCCTCCGACGACGCCGGCCAGGCCCAGCGCGCCATGGACGCCCAGGTGCTCACCCAGCAACACGACGGCCGCAAGCGCCGACAGGAAAGGGCCGCTGCCGCGTGCGACCGGGTAGACGACGGTCAGGTCGCTGGCCCGGTAGCCAGCGATGAGGCAGTTGAAGTAGCCCAGGTGGACCACGGCGCTGGCGGCGACAAAACCCCAGGCCAGCAGTGACCAGTGCGGCAGCTCATCCAGGCCGACCCAGAGCACAGCAGGCAGCCACAGCACCACCACACCGAGCGCACAGCTGAAGACGAAATGCGTGCCCCCGCCCCACTTCTTGGCGGCGAGGTTCCAGACAGCGTGGAGAAGGGCGGCGGTGAGGACCAGTGCGAGCGCGTGGAGCGGCATCAGTACATCAGCCTGTCCGGGCGGATGTCGCGCAGGATGGTCGTCGCGATCTCTTCGATGGACTTGTGCGTGGACGACAGCCAGGAGATGCCGTCGCGTTTCATCATGGCCTCGGCCTCGTTGACCTCGTAGCGGCAGTTCAGTACGTCGGCATATTTGCTGCCGGGACGGCGCTCGTTGCGGATGGACGAGAGGCGCTCGGGGTCGATGGTCAGGCCGAAGCACTTGCGCTTGTGAGGCAGCAGCGGTGCGGGCAGCTTGCGGCGCTCGAAGTCCTCGGGGATCAGCGGGTAGTTGGCGGCCTTGATGCCATGCTGCATGGCCAGGTACAGCGAAGTCGGCGTCTTGCCCGAGCGCGACACGCCGACGAGGATGACGTCGGCCACGTCGAGGTTGCGCGCCGACTGGCCGTCGTCGTGGGCCAGCGAGAAGTTGATGGCCTCGATGCGGTCGTGGTATTCCTTGCTTTCGGCCACGTCTGAGAAGCGACCCACGCGGTGGTTGCTCTTGATGCCGAACTCGTCTTCCAGCGGCTCGATGAAGGTGCCGAACATGTCCATGACGMGGCCCTGGCAATGCTCGCGCACGATCTTGAGCACGTCGCGGTCCACCAGCGTCGCGAAGACGATGGGCCGCTGGGCCTCGCGCACGGCGACTTCAYTGATCTCAGCGACGACGGCGTGCGCCTTCTCGGCCGAGTCGACGAACGGCCGGCGTACATGGCGGGCCTTGATCGAGAACTGGGCGAGTATGGAATTGCCGAAGGTCTCAGCGGTGATGCCGGTGCCGTCAGAGACGAAGTAAACGGTTCTGGCGGTCATGGCGGCATTCCATCGAGTTACGGCGCGGCCATGATAGCCAGCACCCTGCTTTCGCCCTGCAACCTCGGACACATGGATCACATCTTCCAGGTCGTGCGATTGATCTCCTGTGCGGTGGCTTCGTCGCTGCTCACGCGGGCATCGTGCACAGCCAGGGCTCCCTTGGCCTGACCCGCATCAGTCGGCCGTCAACGTTTTCATGCCACCCCGAAAGAGGGGACACGGCGCCGAGAAGGGACTTATTGCACATCCCCCCGCCGTACCTGGATGAAACCCGAGGCCTAGAATCCGCGGCAATTCATCGCGATCAGCCCATGCGCGCCTCCTTCCTCCTCAAAGAATCCAGAAATGGACGGAGCTGCGCCTGCCTTGAGCATCTTGGCTCGGCACTGGGCGTGGACGACGCGACGACACCGGTTTTTCAACCTCCCGGAGTTTCCCCATGTCCACCCTGTTCGAGGCGACCGCCCTGGTCGTACCGTTTGAGAACCTGAGGATGAGCGATGTCGAGGCAGTTGGCGGCAAGAACGCCAGCCTCGGCGAAATGATCTCGCAGCTCGCCGCCAGCGGCGTGCGCGTCCCCGGAGGGTTCGCCACCACGGCGCACGCCTTCCGGCAGTTCCTCAAGCACGAGGGGCTGGACGCGCGCATCGCGGCGCGCCTGGCCACGCTCAACACCGACGACGTCCGCGCGCTGGCCGAGGCCGGCGCCGAGATCCGCGGCTGGATCGAGAACCAACCCTTCCCGGCCGACCTGGAAGCCGGTGTGCGTGCGTCCTTCGCGCAGCTGACGGCCGACAACCCCGGCGTGTCCTTTGCCGTGCGCTCGTCCGCCACGGCCGAAGAC
>NZ_JBFULE010000620.1:0-3164 GCF_056400485.1 Roseateles sp. P5_B10 | reverse complement strand
CGCGAGATGCAGGCAAGGTCACTGCGTTCTTTGCCGAGCATCCTGAGCTGCTCGAACAAGTTTTGCTCGAAGGTTTGCGCGTCGTTTCGCCGGCACTGCTGGACCAGTTCCCAGATCTCGTGCTCTTCATCTGTCTGCGGATTCGCGAACACCATCTCCATGCCCTTGGGCCACAGCAACTGGGCGCCGTTGGCCTTCCTAAAAAACAGGTCGCGGAACTCCTTGATGCCTACGCGCGCGCGGAACTCGCGGACGTATTTCCGATAGTCCGACCAGATCTGAGCCGAGTAGCACATGCTCCAGCGTCTCCCGCAAATAGAAGCCTGGATGCTAAGCCCGCCAGCATTCGGCCTTGAATCCAGCATGTCGCGATACCCCTTGCAGGCCTAGATTTTCCCGACAAGTCCACCGGAGCAATGTTGTGGAAATGAATGCGATACCGACGCCTGCTGGCCCGCAGGAACCCGATGCTTCAGACATCCTGCGGCTGCCGAAGGTGAGGCAGCGCACRGGCCTAGGACGTTCCACCATCTACCGCCTGATGGCTCTTGAACTGTTTCCCAGCGCGGTGCAGCTCGGACCCCGTGCAATCGGCTGGCCGAAAGCGGAAATCGATGCCTGGATCGCGACGCGGCCCAAGGCTTCTCACTGAGTGCGCTTCGCCGTTCAGCCGGGCAGCGCGAACTTCACTACGGCGCCGACCAGCAACAGCACGGCGGCGACGCGCACGAACAGCCACGTGGTGAACCAGTAGCGGTGATTCGCCAGCACCGCACAGCACAGGCGAAAGAACGCCCACAGCGCCATGACGGCGGCGACAGGGCGACTCATTCCGGCCGCGCCTGGAAGGTGAAGCACAAGCAGCGCGCACACGATCGGCCAGGTAAGCGCATCGACAGCCGCAAGCAGGCGCCGGCCCGGCCAACAAGGCGCGTTGGGTCGTGGCTCGCATTGGATCAGAACGAACATGGGGCGCTCCCGCCTGCAACTCGTATCTCATGGAATCACAGCACACGCCAGCGTAGGCGTGCCACGGAAACGAATCGTAAGAGTGGATTCGTTCGGCCGTGCGACGCGACGAATGGACGCGCCGGCTCGCCCAAAACTCAGCGTCGAAGCAGATCGCCATTGACGCCTATCTCGACGGACCGAACCACACAGCGAAGTGATCGTTCGGTCTGAGCGTGCTCAAGGGACATCCTGGGACATCCCCTCACTACGAGGTGGTGTAACCGACAGCGATCGGTGCCAGTAGACAGACTGTCAGTAACGGCCTGCAATGTGTTCGGGCTTGCAACTTACATGGACGCGAACCGGGTCAGACAGCCTGGCCGTCCCAACGGGAGCAGGGATGGATTCAACATCAAGCCAAAAAAGCACCGGGCACGATGCGAAGCAATGCCAACCAGCCGGTAGTCGGCGGCAACTTGACCCCGTGGACCGTCCGGCCAGACCGCTAGGCGCAAAACGGTCCGCCCTTCAGGCGCGGAAGCATCGGAACTCCATGGCGGCGTGGCGCGCCGGCCTTGTGGGCTCGACGTCGGGCACACCCACCCGCCTTCTCACTTCCGCTGACGGCACGCTTGCCTTCGCGATCCTTCATACGTCGACCGGGCTGCTCGTCGAGCGACGCCACTACCCACCGACGGGCCCGCGCACTGCCCAGATGATCTCCTTCGACACCGAAGCGGCATTCGATCGATGGTGCGAGTGCGAACCCATCCGATTCGACGAGCCGACTTTGCATGACCGCTTGCGTCGTGAAGGCCATGAAGTCCTTGCCAGAACATGACCTGGTCAGGCTGGCCGAGCTGACGCGTGCGCCAGACTACGGCGCGAAGGTCCTTGACGTACTGCCTGCCACCGTTGCGAGCTTCAGCCGGCGCTTGACGGTCAGCGGCGTGAGCCCGAAGCACACGGCGATGTCCTCGATGCCGGCACCGGCCGCCACCATGTCCGCGAACGCCCGCACGGTGTCCGCGACGCTCATCGGCTTCTGGCCCTGGTTCTCGGCCATGCTGACCGCAATGGCCCGCTCGGCAGGGATCACGGCGCACAGCACCTCGAAGTCCAGCGTGATGCGCCCACGTTTGACCAGCACATTCAGCGCCCGCAGGCGCCGGCCCCCCGCGATCACGCCATGTGTGAACAGCCGCTTGCTGTCGCGACCCTTGCCGCGTCGGGGGCTGTCGTAGGCCAGCACCGAGAGGTTCTGCAGCAGGCCCTGCGCATCGATCAAGTCAGCCAGCTCGTCGATCTCCGCCTCGGTGGGCTCGTCTTTGCGCACGTTGCGCTCATCCAGCCGCAGGCACCGCAGCGTCAAGTACTGAAGGTTTGCTTCTTCCGTTCCTGCCCGCAGGGCAATGCTTGCTTCCTGGTGAGTCTCGGGAGGTGCGGAGGGAACGTCCGCTTCGAGGCTGTTGTTGCCGCGGGTGGTGAGGGTTTCGGTCTTGCTCATGGTTCACGCCTTTCTGCGTTGGTGGTGGGAAAACCTGCTTCCTGGAGCCGTCTCGACGGACCAGGAGCGCGGCGCCCACCGAAGGCAATGGCCGGCCCGGAGGCCGCAGCCCGGCGCATCGCGACGGGACCGGGTGAGGACACGGAGCGCAGCTGCACCGTTGACTTCGGTGGGCGCYGCGCTACCCGTCGAGAAAGGGACGGCCCAGGACGCAGGCCACCGCCCATGCGGGAAACGCGAGCAAGACCGATGGGAKTCGCCCCCACCACCCGCGGCAGCGCGCAGCGGGCCCAGCGGGGGCCGCTGCCCACCCCCACCTCGCAGCGGTGCACTTCAGCGCCGCCAGGCGCCCGCAAGAGGGATCGAAAGGGCTGGACAGCAGTCCACGCACCGGGTGGATGAGCGCCAGGCGCGAACCTGCAAGAGCCCGGACGGCCGGCAACGCCGGCCAGGCTCGCCCAGTTCATCAAGCGGCCGAAGGCGTGGACGCCTCCCGATTTTTGGTGTACTGTATAAATACACAGTATTCAGCGAAGCGCCCGACATCGCTTCATCTCACCCACCCAGCCAGCACGCTGGCACCTCGGTCAGCGCCAGCTGRCCAGTCCAAGGAGAAGGACATGAGCAAACCGCTCTACGTCGCCTACTTCGCCATCAATCCCTATGGCGAGGACGTGCCGAACCAAGCCATGGACGCGGCCAGGAA
>NZ_JBFULE010000619.1:0-3169 GCF_056400485.1 Roseateles sp. P5_B10 | reverse complement strand
GGCTTGATCTCGGCGCGACCGAATTCGAACAGCACGTCGCCCAGCGTGACCAGCATGCCGCGGTCGGTCTGGCGGGCCTGCAGATCGGCCAGCTCCTGCGCGAGTGCGGCAGCCTGGGCCTGGGCCTGGGCGGCGTCCACGTTGGCGGCGGCCGCCTGCTGGCGAGCGGCGTTGGCGTCGGCATTGGCATTGGCGGCTGCGATCTGAGCGTTGGCGGCCTGGTTCTGGGCAACGTTGGCGCGGTTGGCATTGGCATCGGCGCGGGCGCGCTCGCGGTCGGCCTCGGCGGACTTGATGGCCTCTTCTTCCGTGGCAGCGCGGCCGATGGCCATCGCCGTGCGCGCCTGGGTCGATGCGACATAGGCCGCGGAGTCGATGTCAGCGGGCGACTCGCGCTTGGCACTCAGCTCTTCGGCTCGGCGCAGCGAATCAGCGGCCTTCTTAGCGTCCAGCGAGGCGTACTTCAGCACGGCCGGGTCAGCCTCGGCGCTGCGCACATTGGAGCGAGCCTGTTGCAGGGCGGGCGTGACGGTGGGGGCGCTGGCACAGCCCGCGAACAGGGCGGTTGCAGCGGCCAGGGCGGTCAGTGTCGAAACAAATCGGGTAGGGGAAGTCATGGCAATCCTTTCAATGAATCAGGAACGGTTCAGCTGCGCCCGCAACTGCTGGATGCTTTCGCGCACCTCTGCCAGCGCGCGGCTGGAGCGGGCGGTGCGGGCAGTCGCCTGGGCCAGGGCCGCATCGGCCGCGGCTTCATCGGCCAGATGGCGGGCCGCCACATAGTCCTTGCGGGCCATGGCGACGTTGGCACGGGCCAACTTGTCGCGGGCCGTGGACAGCTCCGCGGGTGCTTCTGCGGCATTGCCGCTGGCCTGGTCGACAGCGGAATTGGCCACCGCCATCTGCTCCTTCGGGGCGTCGCCCGTCGTGGCACATGCGGCCAGGGCAGCAGCGGCAAGCACCGCCAACGCGACCCCTCGGCCATTCATCGAATGGTGATTCATACGAACTCCTGTTGTTTGACATACCCGGCGTTCGAGCATCGCCACCCGCCGGTTCGGGTTCTCTCAGGATGCCTAACGAGTATTCGCGACGGAGGGCCCGGCCCCAGTCGGAGGGCCGGTGCGGCACCGGTCAGCGTGGGGCCTCAAGCGGTGTGGGATTTGCCCTACAGCGGCGTTAGGGCCGCACGCGCCTCAGCCAGTGGCTTGGCGGAAGGCCATCACGGCCTGGTTGCGAAGGGTGCGCAGCAGCGAGAGTTCCTTCTCGCCCAGTTGCACGGCGCCGGCCAGAGCGTGGTCGGCGTAGATGAGCCCCAGGGGCGAACCCTTCAGCATGAGCGGCAGCAGCAGGAAGCTCTGCGCCTGCAGCTCGCCACGGAACCAGCTCGGCAGCCGCGGGGCGATGTTGGCGGCACGCGCATCCTGGATCAGCGTGTCGGCGCCCTTCAGGCAGACGGCGGCGAACAGGTCCAGCGGCTGGGCCGTCAGGTCGATGCGCAGCAGCGGCGCAAGGCGCTCCACATCGGCGCCCACGCCGAGCCGCCCAGTGAGGGCCTGGCCGCGCGCATCGCGCAGGCAGAACAGGACACGTCGAAAGCCCAGCGCGCGATAGATGGTCTCCAGGATCATGCGCAGCACGGCATTGAGCTGGAACTGCTCGACCATCGCGTCGGTGATGTCCTGCACGCCGGCGGCCAACAACTGCGTGGCCTGATCGGCGGGCGAAACCGCGCGCTGGTCCTGGGTGCGCTCCAGCACCTGGGTGGGCGCGAGTTCGTGCGCTGTCAGCGAGTCGTGCGCCGAGGGCGTCAACGGCGCGAGCAAGCGCTGCGCACGCGAGTCCTTGGGCAGGTGCAGCTCCAGCGCCTCGGTCATCTGCGCGAGGTGCTGGCGCGCGGTGTCGGCGGCCTTCTCGAAGGTCTCGGCGCTAAGCCCCAGCGCACGCGAGTGGCGCTGGGCCATGGCACGCAGCTTGGCGTGCGCCTGCTCGGGCGGCGTGTTCAGGATCAGGTCGGCCATGTCGTTGCTGGCGCGGGCCAGCCAGCGCTGGCGCTCGGTGCCGTCTTCCAGCAGGCGCTGCGGCGCCTCGCCGACCGGTCGGCGCATGGCGCGCTGCAGGCTGTCGGGCAGGCCCCATTGCCTGGCCACGCCCAGGCCCAGGGCCTCGTAGCTCATGCCCAGCACCTGGGCCGACGCGGCCGCCTCGCTGATGGCGGGCTGGCCGTCGTCAGTTGGGCTGACGAGGCGGCGCACGGCGTCGGCCTCCTCGGGGAAATAGAACTCGGTCAGCGAGCGACCGAGGTGGTGGAACATCGCACCGAGAAAGGCCTCCTCGGCCTCGCGCGGGTTGGGACAGAGCTCACGCGCCAGCGACGCCGCCATCAGCGAGCGCAGATAGTCCTCGCGCAGCCGCTTGGCGTGSCCCTTGTTCTCCATGCGCTCCAGCAGCACCAGGCTCAGCGCCAGGTTGCGGATGCCGGCAAAGCCGATCAGGGCCACCGCGCGCGACACCGTGCTGATGCCGCCACCACCGGCGTGCCGGTACTGGGCCGTGTTGACCAGGCGCAGCAGCTTTTGCGTCAGCGCCACGTCCTTCAGGATCTCGTTGGACAGGCTGGCCAGGCTTTCGTTCTCGGACTGCGTCAGGCGCTGGATGCGTTGAATGGCGTCGGACAGCGCCGGGAAATCGCTCTTGTGGCGCATGCGGCGCAGCAGAAAGTCCAGCACCGRCGCGTCCTGGGCCTCGGCGTCGGGCTCGGCGACAGGGCGCAGCCAGGCGGCCAGTGCGTCGCGCAGCAGGGCCGCACTCGGCCAGCGCGCCGATGGCTCGCGCGCCAGGCCGCGCTGAACGATGGCGCGCAAGGCGTCATCCACGCTGCTGTCCAGGCCCGAGGGCAGCATGAGGTCGGTGGTCTGCACGCGCTGGATGGTGCGCCAGGGATCGGGGTCGTGGTTGAGGCGCTGGCCGCTCAGCATCTCGGCCAGCATGATGGCCGCAGCGAACACGTCCATCTGCGGATGCGGTGGCGCACCGCGCGCGGCCTCGGGTGAGATATAGCCCGGCGTACCGACGATGCGTGACGGTGCGTTGGTGTCGGTCGAAACCCGCGCCGCGATGCCGAAGTCCATCACGCGCGGCCGCCCGCGAGCGTCGAGCAGGATGTTGC
>NZ_JBFULE010000618.1:0-3177 GCF_056400485.1 Roseateles sp. P5_B10 | reverse complement strand
GATCGATACCGAGGAGTTTTGACCGCAACGGCGGCCGGCAGGCCATGGTTATCCTGCACACCCATGAGCCCGATCCGCGAGAAGTCCCCTCCCCTCGACCAGTCCCGCCTGGCCCACACCCTGGGCTATGCCATTGCACGCGCGGCTGTCACCACCAACCAGTTGTTCAGTCAGGGCGTGGGCGAGCCGCTCGGCCTGCGGCCGGTGGAGTTCACACTGCTGCAGCTGATCTTCTCGAATCGCAACACCACGCAGAAGCGCCTGTGCGACCTGCTGCGCGTGCCGGCACCGCAGATGACGCTCATCCTCGACCGCCTGCAGGAGCGCGGCTGGGTCGAGCGCGAACGCGACGCCAACGACCGCCGCGCGTTGCATCTGCGGCTCACGTCCGAGGGCGAACGCCTGGCCGAGCAAAGCCTAGCGGCGCTGCAGGAGACCGAAAAAGCCCTGGACCACACGCTCACCAGCGGCGAGCGCCTGCTACTGCAGGAACTGCTGGCCAAGGTCGCGCGCTGAACTGTCAGCTGAGCCGGTACAGCCCGGCGCCATGCGACGGYAGTTGCTGGGCGAACCGGCCCGATGCCGCATCGAGAGGCTTGCGCGCCCACAGATCGCGCACCTGGCACACGCCGTCCAGCCCCAGGTCGCGCAGCGAGACGGCGACCTCGCGGGCCTTGTCCGTCGGGTTGAACAGCGCGACGTAGCGGCCCTTGCCGTCGGCCGGCCGGGCTGACCAGATGCGCACGAAGTCCTCGACGAAATGCGGCCGGTTGTCGGCGCTCGCCTGGTCCACGGCCAGCACCTCGGTGTTGGTGAGCAGCGCGAGCGTCGGCTCGTCCAGGTGGCGCAGGTCGCCGCCCATGATCAACGGCGAGCGGGTGATGGCCCACAGCGTCATCAGCGTGCGCTGCTCATCGGCAGTGAACTTGGTGTCGCGCTCACCCAGGRCCAGGCGGCCCAGCGGCAGCATGTCCGGGTCAGGCCAGGCGCCCGGCCGGCGCCAGGGGTTCCAGTTCTCCAGGCGCGTGAACTGGGCGTCCAGCGCATGCCAGTCGTCCCAGAAGTCGTCGGAGATGCGCCACATCTGCGCATGCTGGCGTACGTGCTCGGCGCGGCTCACGGGCGTCTCGCCGGGCGACAGGCTGAGCGCCATCGGCCGCTTCGTGCGCTGGATGGCACGGTGAGCGGCCTCGATCTCCGGCGCATGGGCGTCGTAGGGGCGACTCATGTCGTCCATCTTGATGAAGTCCACGCCCCAGGAGGCGTAGAGCGCGAAGACGCTGTCGTAGTAGGCCTGCGCGCCGGGCTTGCGCATGTCCACGCCGTACATGTCGGGGTTCCAGGTGCAGACGCTGCTGGTGTCGGCGATGTCAGCGGCGCGGTAGGGCGTGCCCAGGATGGGCAGGTTGCGCTTCACGGCCAGGCGCGGGATGCCGCGCATCAGGTGGATGCCGAACTTCAGGCCCATGGCATGGACATCCGCCGCCAGCGGCGCGAAACCGCGGCCTTCGGCACTGGACGGGAACCGGTTCACGGCGGGGATCAGCCGGCCGTGACCGTCCATCGCCGGCTCGGGGTTGGCGCTGTAGCTGTAGCTTGACGCCGTGGGCTCGTACCACTGGATGTCGATGGTGAAGATGTTGTAGCCGGCCGGCAGCAGCTTGTCCGCCATGATGCGGGCGGTCTCGCGGGCCTGGGCTTCGTTGATGGTGGTCGCGAAGCTGTTCCAGCTGTTCCAGCCCATCGGCGGCGTGGGGGCCAGCAGGCCTTTGGCGGGCGTGGCTGCAGTGGAGGCAGCCTGAGCGGGCAGCGTGGACGCGGCGATGCCGGTGAGGCCCGCGCTGATCAGGCCCCTGCGATTCAATGCCATGGGATGTCTCTTGTCTCGTTTGTCGTGGCTGCCGGGTGTACGGCATTCCACGACAACAATCCAATGGCGATTTCCTCTCAAGCCATGCCAGTTTCGATATGGCTTGGATCACCCCAGCAAGGCCTGCCGCAGCGCACTCGCCATCTGCCCCAGCGCCAGCCGCGCCGCCGGGACGGCGCCGGCCATGCTGATGAAGCCGTGCGCCAGGCCGTGGTACTCGATGACGGTGACGGCATTGCCAGCCGCGCCGAGCGCCTCGCCGTAGGCCATGCCCTCGTCACGCAGCGCGTCATGGGCCGCCAGCAGCAGCAGCGTGGGCGGCAGGCCGGCGAGGCTGGGCGCGAGCAGCGGCGCGCCGCGCCAGTCGGGCGCCTTGCCGGTGGCGCCAAAGTAGTGGCGGCTGAAATAGTCCATGGTCCGCTTCGTCAGCGTGGGGCCGGCGGCATGCTGCTCGCGCGACGGGTAGTCACCGTCGTGGCCGCCGGCCGCCGGCGGATAGACGAGGAGCTGGAAGGCAATAGACGGCCCGCCCGCATCGCGCGCCAGCAAGGCGGCGCTGGCGGCCAGTGCGGCACCGGCGCTGTCGCCCATCACGGCCAGGCGGGTCGGGTCGCCGCCAAAGCTGCGGATGGCTTCGGCCACCCAGCCGAGTGCGGCGTAGCTGTCCTCGATGGCCGCCGGATAGGGATGCTCAGGTGCCAGGCGGTAGGCGGCGCTGACGATCATCGCGCCGCTGTCAGCGCAGAGCTGGCGGCAGACGGCGTCATAGCTTTCGAGATCGCCGAGCACGAAGCCGCCGCCGTGGAAGTACAGCGCCACGGGCAAGGCGCCCGCCGCATCGCGAGGTTTGTAGATGCGCACGCGCACGGCCTGGCCGGCGAAGTGGGTCTCGTGCGGCGTCACGTCGACGTCGGCRGGCGGCATGGTCGCCAACGTGCAGATCTGCCGGTACAGGCCGCGAGAGGCCTCGGGCGGCAGGTCACAGAGGTCGGGGGCGCCGGCCGCCTGGGCGAGGACGTGTTGCAGATGCAGATCAAGCATGGAAGGTCTCCTTTGAGGGGGTGGATAAGTTCATCGACGCAGGCGCCCGTCGCGGCCACGCAGGCCGATCTCGACGTGCTCGGAGCCGCGGTGCTGGCGGGGACTGAAGCGCACGCTGAAGCCGCCAAGGTCGAGCACGCCCAGGTTCTCCAGCGCGGCCGCCAGCGCAGGCCCGTCGACGCGGTTGCCGGCGCGGCGCAGCGCCTCGACGCAGACGCGCAGATGCAGGTAGGCCGCCAGGCCCTCCAGGCTGATGGCCTCGGGGC
>NZ_JBFULE010000617.1:0-3182 GCF_056400485.1 Roseateles sp. P5_B10 | reverse complement strand
GCCTTCTTCCAGGCCACCTTGCCGTTGTCCAGCACGACCAGTTCGTTGTCGCGGTTGACGACAGCGGCAAAGCGGCCATCRCTGCCAATGCCGGCCGACAGCTTGGCGCCCACATCGCCGCGCCAAAGCTCGCGGCCATCGGCGGCGGCCAGCGCGCGCACGCTGCCATCGCTGCTGGCGACGACGAAGCGGTCACCAGGCGTCGCGATGCTGAGCGGGAAGCCGATGTTGTCGCCCTTGGCGCTCCAGACGATGCGGCCGCTGGCCGGGCCGGACAAGGTCTCCAGCGCAGCCGGCTTGTCCTTCTCGCTGCCGAACCAGGAGGTCCACGTCGAGCTGATCGTGGAACAGCCGGTCAGCGAAGCCGCCAGCAGCGAGATCAGGGCAACCCGCCTCATTGCGCGGCTCCGGCGGCTTCGACGGCGGTCGGCACACCCAGCGTCGCCAGCTTGGCCTCGACGATGCGGCGGTAGTCCTGGGTCTTCTCCAGGCCAGCCAGGGCCTTCTGGTACTCGGCCTTGGCGGCATCGCGCTTGTCTTGCAACAGCAGCAGGTCGCCACGGCGGTCAGCCACCAGCGCAGCGAACTCGGTCGTCTTGATCGCGTCCAGCGTCTTGGCGGCCTCGTCATAGGCCTTGGCATCGAGCTGCAGGCCGGCCAGGCGCAGGCGGGCCACGTCGCGGTAGGGGCCGCCCTCGGCGCCCTGTTCGGCCACCCAGGTCAGGCTCTGTTTGGCGTCGTCGGCCTTGCCCTTGTCCAGCTGCAGCTTGGCAACCTGCAAGCCGGCCTGTGCCGCATAACCGGTGCCGCCGTAACGGGCTTTCAGATCGCCCGCAGCGATGGCGGCCTTGTCGACGTCCTGGGCGGCCAGGGCGCGGTCGAATTCGTCGTACATCGCGGCGGCCTTGGCAGCTTGGTCGCGCTGATACCAGTTCCAGCCTTGCCAGGCGGCAAAGGCGGCCAGGACGGCGGTCAGCACCCAGGTGATGAGGTTGCCCCAGCGCTTCCAGAACGCTTTGAGTTGTTCGAGTTGTTCTTGTTCTTCGAGGTCGAGATGGGCGGCCATGGGAAAACTTCAGGAAAGGGTCTCGGGAGGCCCGGGATTATGCGGGGAGGAGGTCGGCGGCCCAGGCAGCCGCGTCGGCGAGCGGCCGGCTGAGCTGTTCGCCACCGTCACGAAGGGGTTTGACGCTCACCTCGCCACGGGCCAGTTCGTCGGCACCGAAGACAAGGGCGAAGCGGGCGCCGGACGCGTCGGCCTTCTTGAACTGCGATTTGAACGAGCCGCCGCCGGCATGCATCTGCACGCTGACGCCGGCCTCGCGCAGCGCCTCCAGCACGCCAAAAGCCTGCGGCAGGGCCGCTGCGTCGGGCACGATGGCGTAGGCCTGGGGTGCCGACGAGGGCACGGGCAGGCCGAGCTCGTCGATCAGCAGCAGCAGGCGCTCGATGCCCAGGCCGAAGCCGACGGCAGGCGTCGGTTTGCCGCCAAGCTGTTCGAACAGGCCGTCATAGCGGCCGCCGCCGCAGACTGTGCCCTGGGAGCCGAGCTGGTCGGTCACCCATTCGAAGACAGTCAGGTTGTAGTAGTCCATGCCGCGCACCAGGCGCGTGTTGACGCGGTACTCCAGACCCGCCGCGTCGAGGATCGCGCGCACGGCGTTGAAGTGGGCGAGCGTCTCTTCGCCGAGGAAGTCCATCAGCTTGGGCGCCGCCTCGATGACGGGCTGCATGGCCGGGTTCTTGCTGTCCAGGATGCGCAGCGGATTGCTGTGCAGGCGCTTCCTGCCGTCTTCGTCCAGCAGCTCGGCATGGGCCTCGAAGTGGGCGATCAGCGCGGTGCGGTGGGCGTTGCGCTCGGCCGGTTGGCCCAGCGAGTTCAGCTCCAGGCGCACATGCTGGCCCACGCTCAGGCCCAGGGCCTGCCAGAGGCGGCGCACCATCAGAATGATTTCAGCGTCCACATCAGGCCCGGCAAAGCCCAGGGCCTCGACGTCGAGCTGGTTGAACTGGCGGTAGCGCCCTTTTTGCGGGCGCTCATGGCGGAACATCGGGCCCATCGTCCACAGCCTGAGGGGCCCGTTGTAGAGGGCGTTGTGCTCGACCATGGCGCGCACGATGCCGGCCGTGGCCTCGGGGCGCAGCGTCAGCTGGTCGCCGTTCATGCCGTCGGTGAAGGAATACATCTCCTTCTCGACGATGTCGGTCACCTCACCCAGGCCGCGCACGAACAGCGCCGTCGGCTCGACGACGGGCGTCAGCATGTACTGGTAGCCGTAGCTGCCGAGCACCTTGCGCAGCGTGGTCTCGAACCAGCTCCACAGTTCGCTGCTGGGCAGCTTGTCCTTGCGGGTGACGCTGGTCGGGAGGATGTCGTTCATCCCCTTGACCGCCTGAATCGCCTTGCTCATGCAGTTGCTGTGGCGCCGAAGCGCTTCTCGATGTAGTTTTCGACCAGCGCGTGGAACTCGGCCGCAATGTTGTCGCCGCGCAGGGTCAGCGCTTTCTCGCCGTCGATGAAGACCGGCGCCGCCGGGGCCTCGCCGGTGCCGGGCAGGCTGATGCCGATGTCGGCATGCTTGCTCTCGCCGGGGCCGTTGACGATGCAGCCCATGACGGCCACCTTCATCTCCTCGACGCCGGGGTATTTGCCGCGCCAGACCGGCATCTGCAGGCGCAGGAAATCGTCGATCTGCTTGGCCAGTTCCTGGAAGGTCGTGCTCGTCGTGCGGCCACAGCCCGGGCAGGCCGTCACGCTCGGGTTGAAGTGGCGCAGGCCCAGGGCCTGCAGGATCTCCAGCGCCACGACCACTTCCTGGGTGCGCGACTCGCCCGGCTGGGGCGTGAGGCTGACGCGGATGGTGTCGCCGATGCCTTCCTGGGCCAGGATGCCCAGCGCGACCGAGGAAGCGACCGTGCCCTTGGTGCCCATGCCGGCTTCGGTCAGGCCCAGGTGCAGCGCGTAGTCGCAGCGGCGAGCCAGCTCACGGTAGACCGAGATCAGGTCCTGCACGCCGCTGACCTTGCAGCTGATGATGATGTTGTCGGGGTTCAGACCCAGCTCGGCGGCATAGGCGGCCGACGTTAGCGCCGATTCGACGAGAGCCTGGTACATGACCGGCTTGGCGTCCCAGGGCTGGGCACGCTTGGCGTTCTCGTCCATAAACTGCGCGAGCAGCTCC
>NZ_JBFULE010000616.1:0-3183 GCF_056400485.1 Roseateles sp. P5_B10 | reverse complement strand
GTACCACCCCCACCATCGTCGACGTTGCCCGCGAGGCGGGCGTGTCGATCAAGACGGTATCGCGCGTGCTCAACCATGAGCCCGGCGTGCATGAAAGCACCCGGGATCAGGTACTCAAGGTGGTGGAGGCGCTGCGCTACCGGCCCAAGCAGTCGGCGCGCAGCCTCGCAGGTGGACGGTCCTTCCTGATCGGCCTGCTCTATTACGACCCCAGCGCGATCTTCGTCGGCAGCGTGCAGCAAGGCGCCACGGTGCGATGCCGCGAACTGGGGTATCACCTCGTTGTCGAGTCACTTCACAACGATGCGCCCGACCTGCGCCAGCAGATCGACCGCATGGTGATGGCACTGCGCCCCGACGGCATGATCCTGACGCCGCCGCTGTGCGACAACCCCGAGGTGCTCGCCGCGCTGCGCGAGAACGGCACGCCCTGCGTGCTGATGTCGCCCGAGCGCGACCTGCGTGGGGTGCCTTCGGTGCGCATGGACGATGTGCATGCGGCCGAAGAGATCACCAATCTGCTGCTCAGCCTGGGCCACCAGCGCATCGCCTTCATCAAGGGGCCGCCGGACCAGTCGGCCAGCGCGGCGCGCTACCAGGGCTTCGTCAACGCGCTGCGCGCGCATGGCCTGGAGCCCGACCCCGAACTGATCCAGCCCGGCGCCTTCACTTTTGAGAGCGGCCGCGACGCGGCCCATCAATTGCTCAGCCGCCGCCAGCGGCCGACTGCCGTGTTCGCCAGCAATGACGACATGGCCCTGGGCGTGTTGGCTGCTGCCCAACGCCTGGGCCTGCCAGTGCCCAACGACCTGTCGGTGGCTGGCTTCGACGATTCGCCGACCGCCGCCCTGGTGTGGCCGCCGCTAACCACCGTGCGCCAGCCGGTCGCCGAGATGGCACGCACGGCGGTGGAAATGCTGGTCGCAGGTCAGCGGCCCGACGCCTCAGCGGGGCCGGCCGACGAGGCCGACCTGCACAAGGTGCTGCGGCACGAACTTGTCGTGCGGGACTCCACGCGCGCCCGCTGAACCGGCGCGCTTTCGCCTCGGCCCTCCTGCTTTGATCGGCCCGTCGCAGCGCTGCCGTTACCGCTAACAGCGCGTATTGACAGCGTTGTCATTTGTCGGGCAAGATGGCGGCGCCACGGGGGCAGGTGTCGCTTCAAACCTGTTTGCCCAAGCTGCTTGATGGTCCGACGCTCGCCGCCATCAAAGCGGTCGGCCTGGTAGCGGTACGCCCAATTCAAACAACACAGGAGACGTCATGAAGCGCTGCCGCTGCCCTGCGGATTCGGCCGTTCCGCCCTCCTGACCCGTCTTCGCTCCGTCGTCGCGGCGCCACCGCCGTCTTGCTCAGCTTTTTGCCCCTGCCTCTCCGCTATGAGCCTTGCCAACCTCGACCGCATCGACCCCGCTGCACTCGCCCAGTCCTTCCCGCCCGGCTTTCTCTGGGGTGTCGCCACCAGCGCCGCGCAGATCGAGGGCGCCGCCTTCGAGGACGGCAAGGCCGCCTCCATCTGGGACCACTTCTGCCGCCAGCCGGGTCGCATCAAGGACGCGTCCAACATCGACGTCGCCTGCGACCACTACCACCGCTTCCGCGATGACGTCGCGCTGATGAAGGGCCTGGGCCTGGACTGCTACCGCTTCAGCTTCAGCTGGCCGCGCGTGCAGCCGCTGGGCGAGGGTGCCTGGAACGAGGCAGGCTTCGCCTTCTATGACCGCCTCATCGACGCGCTGCTCGAAGTCGGCATCCAGCCCCACGGCACCCTCTATCACTGGGACCTTCCGCAGGCCCTGGACGAAAGCATCGGTGGCTGGCTGTCGCGCGGCATCGTCAGCCGCTTCGCCGACTACGGCGCCGAGATCGCGCGCCGCTTCGGCGACCGCCTGGCCAGCATCGCGACGCACAACGAGCCCTGGTGCACGGCGACCCTGGGCTACGAGACCGCACAGTTCGCRCCTGGCCGCACCAGCCGTGCCGAGAGCCTGCAGGTGGCCCACCACCTGATGTTGTCCCATGGCGAAGCCATCGCCGCGATGCGCGCGGTCACCAAGACCAAGCTCGGCATCGTCCTCAACCACACGCCGTCCTTCCCCGCCACGCCCAACGAGGCCGACCGCCGCGCCGCCCGCATCGACGACGGGCTCAACGTGCGCTGGTACATGGACCCGATCTTCCGCGGTGCCTACCCGGCCGACGCTGTTGAATACGTCGGTGCCGACGCCCCACGGGTCGAAGCCGGCGACTTGGACCGCATCCGCCAGCCGCTGGACTTCCTCGGCATCAATTTCTACACGCGCAGCCTCTTCGGCGCGGACGGCAAGACCGTCCCGGGCCCGGGCAAGCGCGGCTTCACCGACATGGGCTGGGAGATCGTGCCCGAGGTCTTCGCCCAGCACCTGGTGCGCCTGGCGCGCGAGTACAACCCGCCGCCGATGTTCATCACCGAGAACGGCATGGCCAATGCCGACCGCGTCGTCGACGGCCGGGTACCCGACAAGGAGCGCATCGCCTACCTGTCGGCCCACCTCCAGGCGTTGTCCACCGCCATGAGCCTGGGCGCCGATGTGCGCGGCTATTTCTACTGGAGCCTGCTCGACAACTTCGAGTGGAACTCCGGCTACGACAAGCGCTTCGGCCTCGTCCACGTCGACTACGAGACCCAGCAGCGCCTGCTCAAGGACAGCGCCCACTGGTATCGCGATTTCGTCGCCCTGCACCACACGCTTCGCTGAAGACGGGGCGCCGGCGTGTCTCACTCACGCCGTCCGGTATGCATTCCTCCGCGTTTGCCCCGACTAAGCGGCGGGAAATCGGTCACGTTCAGGCGCTAAGCTCCGACTTGCGCCCCGCCGGTACTTTTCCCAGCCGGTAGCGGGCGCGATCGGCCGATTTGACGTATGACAGGAGACCGGTTCGAGCACTGCGGCAGGGCTGCCGGAGCTCGGGCCGGGTCGAGGGTGCCCGGCGCACGGGTTTTGAGCGAATGCAGGATAGAACAAGCGATCCACTGATCGATGTCAGCCAGTTGGCGGTCGGGATGTTCATTCATCTGGATCTCGGCTGGATGTCGCATCCCTTCCCCTTGTCGAGCTTCAAGATCGCCTCCAGCGATCAGTTGCTGATCCTGCGCCGCCTTGGCTTGACCCAGGTGYGCTGGAGCCCCGCCAAGAGCGACCT
>NZ_JBFULE010000615.1:0-3186 GCF_056400485.1 Roseateles sp. P5_B10 | reverse complement strand
TAGCACGCATGGCCGAATTCGGTAACCCGGAGGCTTTCGCGCTACCGCGTCCGCTGCTGCACAGCGGCAAGCCGGATTTCAGCTTTGCCGGCCTGAAGACGGCGGTGTTGACGCAAGTCAAGAAGATTGGCGATTCGCCATGTGACCAGACACGCGCCGACTTGGCCGCCTCCACACAGGCGGCCATCGTCGAGGTGCTGGTGAAGAAGTCGCTGCTGGCCTTGAAGATGACCGGGCTCAAGCGCCTCGTCGTCGCCGGTGGTGTTGGCGCCAACGCCAAGCTGCGCGAGCAATTGAACGCCGCTTGCGCCAAACGAGGCGTGCGCGTGCACTACCCCGAGTTGTCTCTGTGCACCGACAACGGCGCCATGATCGCGATGGCCGCCGCGCTGCGGGTGCAGCGCGGCATGGCCAATCCCAGCCACGATGGCGGCTTTGCAGTACGCCCGCGCTGGGACCTGACTGCGGCTTAGTTGACCGTCAGCTGGCCGCCGTTTTCGGCAACGCGCTTGACCAGATTCAGCGTCAGCACGCCGTTCTCGAAGCGGGCTTCGGATTGGCCCTGGTCGATCTCGGCCGGCAGCGAGAAGCTGCGGGCATAGCTGGCGGCGCGGCGCTCGCGGTACAGCACGCGGGAACCGTCAGTCGGCGCAGCCGCTTCTTCGGTGGCGGTCTCGATGTTGACGCGGCGGCCTTCGATGCGGACCTTGACGGCATCCTTGGCCACGCCAGGCATGTCGACCGTCACGCGGTAGGCCTTGTCGTCCTCGCTGACGTCGAGGGCCGGGGTGCGAGTGGCATTGGCCTCCGCATCAAACTGGCGCAGGACGCGGGCGACATGGCGGGGGTGGGTCAGATAGAACATGGTGAAACTCCGTGGCGGTTTGACGCTGCTTCGAAGGGTCGGGAGCAGCACCCGATGACCCAGAGATGTGGCGGTGTGAGAGCGCTTCAAGAGCCTTTCATGCGCTGACGAATAGAAGTCACGCATTTGCAGGGCAGGGCGGTTTTGGCTCTTGAAACCAGCATCCACGTCCACATGTCCGCTCGCTTGACCTGCCGCGGTTTGGGGCTCCCACCGCTTTCGGCTAGAATCCGCAGGTTTTGCGCGTCCAACGTCCTTGTTGGGCTGCAGAACACCAGCACGGCTCGGGGCGGTTTCCCCCTTGTCCGCAAGTCAACCCCGGAAACCGTCTGCGGCAGCGCCAGTAGTTGCGTCTCGCCCGGCCGGACTTCCGAAACCTTTTGGAAAACAAATGTCCATCGCCGAAAAGAAGGCCGAGATCGTCAAGGCCAACGCTCGCAGCGCCAGTGACACCGGCTCGCCGGAAGTCCAGGTCGCCCTGCTGACTGCCCGCATCAACGATCTGACGCCCCACTTCAAGACCCACGCCAAGGACCACCACGGTCGCCGTGGTCTGCTGAAGATGGTCAACACCCGCAAGAGCCTGCTGGCCTACCTGAAGCGCGTTGATTCCAGCCGTTATGTCGCGCTGATCGCCAAGCTGGGCCTGCGCAAGTAATTCGCCCCATCCGACATGGAGCCTGTCTGGTCCTCAAGCCCAGTACAGGCTCTTTGTCCATCTATCTGCCGGAACCGAGCTGACGTGGTGTCGGATCATTCCAAGACGGTTTATTCGAGCCGCCCTGGAATGGCATCTGGACCAAACCCAGTCTCGTTCCCGGTTTCCCCGGGTGCCCCCGCACCCACCACAACCAGGAGATGAGCATGTCCATTTTCAACAAGGTCACGAAGTCCTTCCAATGGGGCCGCCACAACGTCGTGCTGGAAACGGGTGAAGTCGCCCGCCAGTCCASCGGCGCCGTCCTTGTCAACATCGAAGGCACCGTCGTGCTGGCCACCGTGGTCGCCAAGACCGAAGCCAAGGCCGGCCAGGACTTCTTCCCGCTGACCGTCGACTACCTCGAGAAAACCTATGCCGCCGGCAAGATCCCCGGCAGCTTCTTCAAGCGCGAGGGCCGCCCCTCCGAGCACGAGACGCTGACCAGTCGCCTGATCGACCGCCCGATCCGCCCGCTGTTCCCGGAAGGCTTCTTCAATGAAGTCCAGGTCGTCATCCACGTGGTGAGCCTGAACCCCGAAGTCCAGGCCGACATCGCCGCGCTGATCGGCACGTCCGCTGCGCTGGCCATCTCCGGCATCCCCTTCAATGGCCCGATCGGTGCCGCCCGCGTGGGCTACGTCAACGGCGAATACGTGCTGAACCCCAGCAAGTCCGAACTGGCCAACAGCCAGATGGACCTGGTCGTCGCCGGCACGCAAGCCGCCGTGCTGATGGTCGAGTCTGAAGCCTCGGGCCTGTCTGAAGAAATCATGCTCGGCGCCGTGGTCTACGGCCACGAGCAAGGCAATGTCGCCATCGCCGCCATCAATGACATGGTGCGTGACGCCGGCAAGCCGACCTGGACCTGGACTGCCCCCGCCAAGGACGAGGCCTTCATTGCCAAGGTCAACGGCCTGGCCGAAGGCCCCCTGCGCGAGGCCTACCAGATCCGCTCCAAGCAAGCCCGCACGCAAGCCTGCCGCAGCGTGACGTCCAGCGTCTTTGCCGCGCTCAAGGGCGAAGGCGTCGAGTTCGACAAGGTCGAGGTCGAAGGCCTGCTGTTCGAGATCGAAGCCCGCATCGTGCGCAGCCAGATCCTGGCCGGCGAGCCGCGCATCGATGGTCGCGACACCCGCACCGTGCGCCCCATCGAGATCCGCAACGGTATCCTGCCGCGCACCCACGGCTCGGCGCTGTTCACGCGTGGTGAAACCCAGGCGCTGGTCATCGCCACGCTGGGCACGGACCGTGACGCCCAGCGCATCGACGCGTTGGATGGCGAGTTCGAAGACCGCTTCATGATGCACTACAACATGCCCCCCTTCGCCACCGGCGAGACGGGTCGTGTGGGTTCGCCGAAGCGCCGCGAAATCGGCCACGGCCGTCTGGCCAAGCGCGCGCTGATCGCCGCACTGCCGAGCAAGGAAGACTTCCCCTACTCGCTGCGCGTCGTCTCGGAAATCACCGAGTCCAACGGCTCCTCGTCGATGGCTTCGGTCTGCGGCGGCTGCCTTGCACTGATGGACGCCGGCGTGCCGATGAAGGCCCACGTGGCCGGCATCGCCATGGGCCTGATCAAGGACGCCAACCGGTTCGCCGTGCTGACCGACATCCTGGGTGA
>NZ_JBFULE010000614.1:0-3199 GCF_056400485.1 Roseateles sp. P5_B10 | reverse complement strand
CGCTCACACCCCGGAGTTGACCTCAGCGGACATTGCCGAACTGACGGGGCTGATCGTCAAGCGGCAGACGAGCTTCGCAGAGGACGAGTTCCATCGTCGTGAGGCGATCCGCGTCGCTGCCGAGGTGGAGGCCATCCGCCGCGAGATGTTCGAGCCTGCCGCCTGATTCCCGTACTTCTGCCACGCCCACCATGAAACGCATCGCCCGTCCATCAGATCGCAGAGCCTGCCGCCGCATCAGTCGCCGCCTAACCGCAGGCAGCCGCAAGCACCTGAGCAAGGCCGGCCATCGTCGGGCCTTCAGGCGAATGTTCACTTGTCGCCTGTTCGAAAACTGGCCACGCGCTTTCGCTGCGCTGCCCTGACATTCCCATCCCCCGCGAGGGCACTGCCACCCCACATCAGACCTATGAAGAAAAGCAAGCTCAAGAAACTGCTCAAGCAGGCCCTGCAGCAGCTCGCCGTATCGCAGCTGCCCGCGGGCCAGCCGGCGTCGAAGCAGGCCGCCAACGATGCGGCGCCAGCCATCGAAGGACCGACCGTGGCCGAGTGGCTGTTGACCTATCGCGGGATCATTGCCGAGCGCGGCTACAACCCGCAGACGGTGAAAAACCGCACCACGTCGATCAACCACATCGAGGCCACCTGGGGTCCGATGCGGCTGCGCGCCCTGCGGCCGTTCGACATCGCGAGCAAGCTCAAGCAGTGGAGCCCGCACACAGGCTGCCGAGTCCTCGGCGAGCTGAAGGATGTCTACGTCGAGGCCATCRCCAACGGCGCCGCCGAGTCGAGCCCGGCCGCCCACGTCAAGCGCCCCAAGGCGCCGGGCCTGCGCAAGCGGCTCACGCTGGAGATCTGGAAGCCCATGCTGGCGGATGCCCAGGCCGGCCCGCAGCGCTGGGTGCCGGCCCTACTGCTGCTGGCCCTGGCCACCGGGCAGCGGCGCGCCGACCTAGCGAAGATGCGCTTCGATGACGTGGTCGACGACCACTTGAGGATCGAGCAGCAGAAGAAGGCCGGGAAGCCTGTTGGTGCCCGTCTGGCCATCCCGCTGTCGCTGCGTCTAGACGCCACCGGCATGACGCTGGGCGAGGTCATCGAGCACTGCCGCGGCATCGCCGCCCCGGGCGACACGCTGCTCCGCAAGTCCAACGGAAGGCCGATCGAGAAGAGTTCTCTGTCCGCCAGGTTCCGGCAGCACATCGTCGCGGTCTGCGGCCCCAACGCCTACAAGCAATACGAGTGGCCAAGCCTCCACGAGGCGCGCAGCCTCTCGGCCCGCACCTACATCGCGGAGGGCATGACGGAAAAGACCGTGCAGACCCTGCTCGGCCACAAGGCGGCCGAGATGACGAAGGTCTACCTCGACGACCGAGGCTTGACTTCCGGCGAGTGGAAGCAGGTCTCGGCCAACGATCAGATGCCGTCCGCGGCGTAGGACTGACCATGCAGACCAGCTTTCCTCCCACCGTCGATGTAACCGGTGCCGCTGACCTGATGAAGGTCCACCCCCAGACCGTGCTGGACAAGATCGCCAGCGGCGAGCTGCGCGCGGGCAAGCTGGGCCGCAGCTACGTCTTGCTCACTGCCGACGTGCTGAGACACGTCGAGGAAGCCATCGTGCGCGAGACGGCCGCTCGCATGCGTACACCGCTCAAGGCCGCCGACACCAAGCCGCGCCGGCGCACAACCACGCCGGCCTGACGCCGGTCACCACAGGCGCGCCGCCAGGTCGCTGCCCCGCAGGTTGGCATAGCGCATCATCATCCTGTGCGACTTGTGGCCAGTGATCTTCATGATCTGTGTCTCGCTCAGCGTGGTGCGCTCGAACAGCCGCGACGTGGCCTCGTGCCTCAGATCATGGAACGTCAGGTCGCCGAACCCTTCCGTCTCGAAGATGCTGCCGTAGAGCTTGCTCAGGAAGTGCGTTGTTCCGGACAACGATCTCTTTGACGAATCCCCGTCCCACCACGGGTAGAGCAAATTCGCGGGCACGCCGGCGGGCAGCGTGCGCACCTTGAGGTAGGCCTGCAGTTCGGCCTTGGCCACGCTGCTCAATGGAACCTGGCGCTTGTCGCCGTTCTTGGTCTTGTCCAGGAAGATGGTCGAGCGTGCCAGGTCCACCTGGTCGACCTCGAGCGTGTACTGCTCGCGCATCCGCATCGCGGACTCGACGGCYACGACGAAGGCGCAACGCACCGCCGGCTTGAACTCCAAGGGCCTGGGCCGCTGCTTGCGCGGCAGCACGCCCAGTTCGATGCGAGCCAGCGCCTTTTCAAACTCGCCCTCTTCCAGCCGCCGCTCGCGCTCCACATCAACGCGCTTCACGCCGGCCAGAGCCTCGTCGTTCTTGCTGTATTGGGCATATCCCTCTGGCAGCGTGCGCAACGGGTGGTCTGGCATCGTCAGCAGGCCCTTGCGCATGCCCCAGTCGGTGCAGCGAGCCAGCGCTCCGACCTTGGCCCTGATGGACGTGGGCGCGAGCTTGTCGACGCGCTTCATGTCCGAGATCCAGTCGTCCACCCACTTCGTCGTCACCGCGGCCAACGGCGTCGAGCCGCTGCGCTTTGCGATCACGTCCAACTCCGAACGGTCCTTGTCGCTTGGATGGGCCTCGGCCTGGAACAACCTGGCCAGCTGCTCGATGTTCGACACCTTGGCGTCTGCCCGGTGTTCCGTCGGCACGATGCCGCGGTCTAGCAACGCATCCAGCCGGGCGGCATAGGAATCGCCTTCCGCCTCGCTCTCGAAGGTCAGGTAGAGGGGTTTATCAAGCACACCAGCGCGCTTGAAAACAAACTCCCATTTACCCGTTCTTGTTTTGCGTTTGCCGGCCATATCGTGCGCGCCTCGCTACCCGTGGAGCGACGCACTTTACGGCGGTTTGTTGGTTGGTCAGCGCTGGACTTTGGCTGGTCAAAGCTGCCTGTGGCTGCCTTGCTCGCTGGTTTGGCGCTGAATATATATCCAGGCAAATCGCTGTAAGTTGTTGATTTACAAGGGGTATAACTGGTGGGCGCTGACGGGCTCGAACCGCCGACAATCTCCGTGTAAGGGAGGTGCTCTACCAACTGAGCTAAGCGCCCGGGGAAACCGGGATTGGCCGAAGGTTCAGTTCACGGCGTCCTTGAGCGCCKTGCCGGGTTTGAACTTGGGCACCTTGGCCGATTTGATCTTGATGGTATCGCCGGTGCGTGGG
>NZ_JBFULE010000613.1:0-3206 GCF_056400485.1 Roseateles sp. P5_B10 | reverse complement strand
CCACCAACCAGCCACGGCCCATCGACTTATTCTCCTGCGGTGTCTTGTTCATCGTCCCTTCTCCTGTAGCTGGAGGGTACTGGTGCGCTCGATCCACTCGCCCGCAGCGTCCTGGACGACTTCTCGCAACGTGATCTCGGTCTCGCTGATCTTGGTGATGCGGCCGAAGTTCTGGCCGAGGTAGTCCCCGGCCTTGACTTGATACAACAGGTTGTCGACGCGCAACAGCGCATAACGACGGTTGTCGCGCGTCAGGCTGCCCACCATGGCCATGCCGTCCAGCGGATAGGCCTCCAGCGGCTCCTTGCGACGGCTGATCTCGGCCGTCAGCAGGGAATTCGGCTGGGCGGCTTCCTGCTTGATCGCGACGCTGAGTTTCTGCGGGCTGTAGGGATCCACGCCGGCCGCTGACTCATACGGCTGGGGCAGGAATTTCTTGGGCGGCAGCAGCGGCGTGACGGTGGTCTTGGCTTCCTTGCGCTCCTGCTCCATCCATTGGCGCAGCTCATCCATGTCGCCGCCGCAACCAGCCAGCGGCAGCAGCACGGCGAGGGGCATCAGCAGGCGCTTCATTTCTTGCCTCCCGCCGTCTTGGTCGCGGCCTTCTTCTGCTCGGCGACTTCAGTGGCGTCCAGGTAGCGATAGGTGCGTGCCGTGGCTTCCATGCTGAGGGGGCCGTTCGCGTCGCGCGGGCCGCTGGGCGCCACGACCACGAGGTTGTGCAAGGTGACGATGCGCGACAGATTCGACACGTCGGCCGCAAAGGCGCCGATGTCGTGATAGCGGCCCGACACCTTGACCGCGATCGGCAGCTCGGCGTAATAGTCCTTGATCAGCACCTGGCCGGGCCGGAACAGCTCAAACTGCAGGCCGCGCCCGACGCCCGCGCTGCTGATATCGGACAGCAGGGAATCGATTTCCGCCTTGCCGGGCAACTGCTTTTCAAGCTGGGTCACGTATTCCTCGACCTGGCTCTTCTGCTTGCGCAACTCGGGCAGGTTGACGGCCTGGCCCAGCTTGTTGTGATAGTCCTGGCGCAGCTGCGGTTCGCGGTCTCGTTCTGCCTCCAGGCCCGCCTGTACGTCGGACAGCACGAAGACATAGCCGGCGATGGCAACGGCCAGCATCACGACCAGCGAGGCTGCGAGCTTGGGCAGCAGCGGCCACTGGCCGGGCTCCTTGGGATTGAGGCCCTGGAATTGGCTCGCGACATCGGCGAACCAGGCGTTCAGGTCGAACTTGGATGTGGAGGTGGCCATGGGCGATCAGCTCTTCTTCGGCGCTGCGGCACCCGGCGCAGCCTCGCGCGGCGGGGTCTTGATCGAGACCTTCATCGAGAAGTCCAGCAGGCGCCGCTGGTCACGCGTGTTGGTCGTGACATTGGCCAGCTTGACTTCGATGAGATCGGGCTTCTCCAGCCATTCCGAGCTGCGCGACACGTTGCGCAGGAATTCGGACACGCGCTCGTTCGTCTGGGCAATGCCGCTGATGGTGACGAGCTTGGCGTCCTGCTTGATGGCCGTCAGATAGATGCCTTCGGGCGCGAGCCGGGCCAGATCATTGAGCAGTTGCACCGGCGTGTTGCGATCGGTCTGCAGGTCCTCGACGGCACGCTGGCGTGCCTTCAGCGACTCGATTTCGGCCTTCAGATCGGCGATGTCCTTGATCTGGGCCTCCAGCCGCGCAATCTCGCTCTGGATGTACTGGTTGTGCGACTGCTGCTCCGCAGTCAGGAACTGCAGCATCAAGTAGGCCGCCACCACCAGGCCGCCGCCGACCAGGCCAGCAAAGCCCAGGCCGGCGAAGAAGGCAGCCTTGCGCCGCTTGCGCCGCTCTTCGCGATACGGCAGCAGGTTGATCAGGATCACTGGAAGAACCTCCGCATCGCGAGGCCGCAGGCGGTCAGATAGGACGGCGCCTCACGACGCAGCTTGGGCTCGCGCACGGCCGAGCCCATGGCCATGTTCTCGAAGGGATTGACCACCATGCAGGCGAAGCCCGTCAGGTCCGTCACTCGCTCCTTCAGACCGGGCAGAGTGGCCGTGCCGCCGGCCAGCATCACGTAGTGCACCTTGTGATGCGGCGTGCTGGTGAAGAAATACTGCAGCGCCCGACCGATTTCCTGAGACAGGCTGTCGACGAAGGGGTTGAGCACGCTGCTCTCGTAATCCTCGGGCAGTTCGTTGGCGAGCTTCTTCTGCTCGGCCTCTTCGAAGGAGAAACCGTACTGCCTTGAGATGAGCTGTGTCAGCTGGGATCCGCCAAAAGACTGGTCCCGGTCGTAGAGCAGCTCGTCGTCGCGCAGCACCTTGAGGCTGGTGGTGTCGGCGCCGATCTCGAACAGCGCCACGAGCGCGTCTTTGCCTTCGTTGGGCAAGGCGGCAATGAGGCGGCCCATGGCCATGCGCGAGGCGTGCGACTCGATGTCCAGCACCACGGGCCGCAGGCCGGCGGCCTCGGCCAGGCCCTGGCGGTCCTGCACGCGATCCTTGCGCGAGGCAGCGATCAACACCTCGACATCGCCCACCGACGTAGGGCTGGGGCCGATGACGCAGAAGTCCAGGCTGACCTCGTCCAGCGAGAACGGGATGTACTGGTTGGCCTCGGCCTCGACCTGCAATTCGAGTTCTTCCTCGCGCAAGCCGGCGGGCAACATGATCTTCTTGGTGATGACGGCCGACTGCGGCATGGCCAGGGCGGCGTCGCGGGTCCTGCTGCCGCTGCGCGCAACGACACGGCGGACCGCGTCGGCTACCTCGTCGAACTTCTCGATCTGGCCGTCAGCAATCCAGCCCTTCTCGAAGGGCTCGCTGGCAAAACGCTCGAGCACGAATTCACCGCTCTTGGTCTGGCTCAGCTCCACCAGCTTGACGCTGGATGAACTGATATCCAGGCCAATCAGGGGGGGGTGCTTGCGACCCAAAAGTGCGTCAAGTATTCCCATGCCCTTTGTTCCCGACACGCGAGTTACGTATCGGACTATTAATAAGTTACTTGAATGCTAGCAGCAAAGCCGTTGACGCCGAACGGAAATTCGGCGCGAGCTGGTAACGCCACGTTGCTAAACATACACGATTCAACCAACTTGCAAGCTACTGAAAAACACATGTGAAGCGGTCGTTTGGCACACGGTTTGATGCGTGCGCGGGTATACAAGGATGCCGAGGCGGCGCTTCCTATAATCCGCCGCCTCCTCCCAACGCGCC
>NZ_JBFULE010000612.1:0-3207 GCF_056400485.1 Roseateles sp. P5_B10 | reverse complement strand
GTCCAGCGCGGCAGCGCCGGCACCGCCGTTCGACGCTCGCTCGGCGAGGTGCGCGAACACCTTGCCTCAAAGGATCGCGAAACACTGAAAGCGGTCACCTCCGCTGGCCACCATCTGGGCATGCTGCTGCTGAATCTGGCGACCGCCTATGACCCGGGCTGCATCGTCCTTGGCGGCTCCGTCACCGAACTGGGCGCGCCATTCCTGCAACCGGCGCTGGATGTACTGGACGCTCACACCACTTTCGGCAGTTCCGCCAGTCCGACGGTCCGCACCTCCCGGTTTGGCCTGAATGCCGTTGCCATTGGCGCGGCTGCACTGGTTCGCTACCGCCTGACGCACCCCGCCCTGCCTTCGGCAAACGGCGGCAGTGCCGTCACGGTCTCTTAGAAGGTCACTGATGTATCTCGGTATCGATCTCAGCCGCACCCAATCACCGTGACTGCCCTCTTCTCTCCCGACCCCGAACGCCATGCCCGCCTGGCCCCCCGCCTGGCGCGTTTCCGTGACCTCTACCGCCGCCTGCGCGGTGCCTGACCCCCGAGTTATGACGAGCTATTTCCACGCCATCGCCCCCATCCGCTTCGAGGGCGCCGACAGCCAGAATGACCTGGCCTTCAAGCACTACGACAAGGACCGCATCGTCCTGGGCCAGCGCATGGAGGACCACCTGCGCTTTGCCGTGTGCTACTGGCACAACTTCGTCTGGACCGGCCTGGACCCGTTCGGCGGCGCCACCTTCGAGCGCCCCTGGTTCCAGGGCGGCAGCCCGATGGAGCTGGCCAAGCTCAAGGCCGACGCGGCCTTCGAGTTCTTTGCCAAGCTCGGCGCGCCCTACTACTGCTTCCATGACCGCGACGTCGCCCCGGAAGGCGCCACGCCGCGCGAGAGCCACGAGAACTTCCTGCGCATGGTCGACGTGCTCGGCGAGAAGCAGCAGGCCACGGGCTTGAAGCTCTTGTGGGGCACGGCCAACCTGTTCAGCCACCGCCGCTTCATGAGCGGYGCGGCCAGCAACCCCAACCCCGAGCTGTTCGCCATGGCCGCGCTGCAGGTGCGCGACGCGATGGACGCGACGCTGAAGCTCGGCGGCGAGAACTACGTGCTGTGGGGCGGCCGCGAGGGCTAYGAGACGCTSYTGAACACGCGCCTGGGCCAGGAGCTGGACCAGCTCGGCCGCTTCCTGAACATGGTGGTTGAGTACAAGCACAAGATCGGCTTCAAGGGCGCCATCCTCATCGAGCCCAAGCCGCGYGAGCCGTCCAAGCACCAGTACGACTTCGATACCGCSACCGTGTACGGCTTCCTGGTGCGCTACGGCCTGGAGAAGGAAGTSAAGGTCAACATCGAGGCCAACCACGCCACGCTGTCGGGCCACAGCTTCGAGCAYGAGATCGCCACGGCAGGCGCCTTGGGCATCCTGGGCAGCCTGGACATGAACCGSGGTGAYCCGCAGCTGGGCTGGGACACCGACCAGTTCCCCAACAACGTGCCGGAGACGGCSRTSGCGCTGTACCACGTCATCCAGGCCGGWGGSCTGGGCTCGGGCGGGYTGAACTTCGACGCCAAGGTGCGCCGCCAGTCCATCGACGCCGAGGACCTGTTCCACGGCCACATCGGCGGCATGGACGTGTGCGCSCAGGCGCTGCTGATCGCCGAGAAGATGGTCAACGACGGSCGCCTGAARGCCGCCGTGGACAGCCGCTACGCCGGCTGGGACGCRCCYGCCGGGCAGGACATCCTCAACGGCCGGCGTTCGCTGACCGAACTCGCCGACCAGGTGCTCGCCGCCAACACCGACGTGGCGCCCGTGTCMGGCCGCCAGGAAGTCTTCGAGAAYCTSGTCAACCGCTTYTGCGGCTGACCGCCGATCACCGATTCACCCCCGCCCAACACACCCGAGCCGACACGCTGCCCATGACGAACACCCTCGCTCAAAAGCCTTGCGCCTGTCGACCTGGGCGATGTTGATTTCCTTGCTTCCCCGAACCAGCAGTACGACACGGGCCTAGAGCCCTACGACAACGAGAGGAGACAAAGTGACACATCACCATCCCCGCCGAACCGCTGTATCCCTTGCCGCCGCCCAGGCCGCCCTGCTCTGCAGCGGCATGGCGATGGCGCAGACCGCGCCGGCCCCCSCCGCCGCCGCCGCATCCGCACCCACCACCAACCTGGAAACCGTCGTCGTCAGCGGCCGCCGAGCGGCGCTCGAATCGGCACAGAAGATCAAACAGAATTCCGACGAGATCGTCGATTCGATCGTGGCCGACGACATCGGCAAGCTGCCCGACCGTTCCGTCACCGAAGTGCTGCAGCGCATCGTCGGCGTGACGATCGAGCGCACCATGGCTCGCAACGACCCCGAGCACTACTCGGTGGAAGGTTCCGGCGTCAATATCCGCGGCCTGTCCTATGTGCGTTCCGAAATGAACGGCCGGGACACTTTTTCTGCCAACGGTGGCCGCGCACTGAACTTCGAAGATGTGCCGCCCGAGCTGATGGCCGGCATCGACGTGTACAAGAACCCGTCGGCCGAACAGATCGAGGGCGCTGTCGGCGGCCTCGTCAACCTGCGCACGGCGCTGCCTTTCGACTACCAGGGCTTCAAGGGCTCGGTCACGGTGCAGGAGGCCTACAACAAGCTCAACGGCAAGAAGAAGCCGTCTGCCAGCGGCCTGCTGGTCAACAGCTGGAATACCGACATTGGCCGCATCGGCGTCTTGCTGAACGCTGCGAGTTCCAAGAGTGCCACGCGCTCCGACTTCTTCCAGGTCGAGCCCTACTACCCCCGTACCGACGCAGTAGTCGGCCAGCCCGCCGGCTCCTACCTGTGGGTGCCCAAGGGCGCGCAATGGCGCACCCTGGAATTCGAGCGCAAGCGCGACGGCCTGTACGGCGCCCTGCAGTGGAAGAAGGACAACATCGATAGCTCGCTGACCTACTTCCGCTCCAAGTACCGCATGCAGTGGGACGAACAGGCGATCTTTGCAGGCACTGAGCCTTACAAGATCAGCGTCACGAATGGCAAGTTCAATGACCAGGGTGCGATGGTCTCCGGCACGTTGACCAACAACGACGGGTCGCTGCTGAACTTCAACGACGACACCCGCACGGCCACCCGCAACTCCAAGACAGAGGACTTTGCCTGGCGTTTGAACTGGAAGGCGAATGACCGCTGGAGCTTCACGTCTGACCTGCAGTACG
>NZ_JBFULE010000611.1:0-3214 GCF_056400485.1 Roseateles sp. P5_B10 | reverse complement strand
GCCGTGCAGGGTGTCGCAGGTCAGGCGCCGGGCCGCCTTGTCGATGCGGCTGACGGCGCCCATCACGAAGCGCACACCGGGCAGCATCTCGCGGATCGGTGCCACCACATGCTCGGGGAAGACGCCAGCCCCCACCACCTCGGGCAGCATGGGGTTGAAGGTGGTGTAGCTCTCCTCGCTGATCAGCAGCAGCTGCCAGCCTGCGGGCATGCGGCCGTGAAGCGACTTGGCCAGCGTGGTGCCGGCAAAGCCGCCGCCGACGATGGCGATGGTGCGGACTGGCGGGTGAGGTGCTGTGGTGGACATGGCGGCTGGATGAAGCGAGGGCCGCAGTGTCTGGATCGCTGCCTCAGCCGGGAAATCTCATCAATTCATGACGCGATGCGCATGGGTTATCGCGGGATATGTAAGGAAACCGCCGGCCCACGCGACCGCCGCGCATGGAGCTCTACCAGATCCGCTATTTCCTGGCCGTGGCCGAGACGCTGAACTTCACGCGCGCGTCGGAGCGGTCCTTCGTGTCGCAGCCGGCGCTGACCAAGGCCATCCAGCGGCTGGAGGAGACGATCGGTGGCCGGCTGTTCGACCGCACCAAGAACTCCGTCCAGCTCAGCGAGCTTGGCCAGGCCATGCTGCCCAATTTCCGCCAGATCTTCGACACCGCCCAGGCCGCGCGCGAGCAGGCGCGCCGTTTCAAGCGCGACAAGCGCGAGGTGGTGCGCGTCGGCGTCATGTGCACCATCGACTTCCATCAGGTGCTGCCTGGCTTTGTCGAAAGCCAGGATCGGCATGCCATCGAACTGCATTTCCGCGAAGGCAACCTGGAGGCGCTGACCGACGAGCTGGACCGCGGCGACGTCGATATCGGCATCATGTGCTCGCCTTATGAGACGCCGCGCCGCTTCGAGGCGCAGATGCTGTTCCTCGAGGACTACGTCGTCGCCATCGGCGAGGACCATCGCTTCAGTGGCCGGCAGACCATTGACATGGCCGAGCTGGATCGCGAGCGCTACTGCGAGCGCATCTACTGCGAGTTCTCCAGCTATATCGAGCGCCTGCTGATTGATCGCGGCGTGCGGCTGGAGGTGGTGCAGCAGTCCCACCGCGAGGACTGGATTCAGGCCTTCGTGCGCTCCAACTTCGGCGTCGCCTTCATGCCCCGGTCCATCGCCGACGCCGCCGGGCTCATGCATGTGCGCACGGCCGACTGCCCGATCGTCCGAGAGGTCAAGCTGCTGGTGCAGTCGGAGCGGCCGCTGAGCACGGCGCAGCAGGCCGTCATCGATTCACTGGTGGCCCACGACTGGCGGCCGGCGGCCTAGGTTTCCGGGCGGCGCCACAGCCAGATCGCCACGGCGGCCATCATGGCGGGCACGGCGATCTTCACGGCCAGCGGCGCCGGTGTCAGCACCAGCATGACGGCACTGCAGGCCATCATCACGACCGCCAGCCACTTGGCGCGACGCGGCACGGCGCCGCGCTCGCGCCAACGGCGGATGCCGGGGCCGAAGTGCGCGTGGTTGAGCAGCCAGGTCTCCAGCGCCGGCCAGCCCTTGCCGGCCGCCCAGGCGGCCAGCAGCAGGAAGGGCACCGTCGGCAGCACCGGCAGCACGACGCCGATCATGGCCAGCACGAGGCTCAGCACCGCCAGCGCGCGCCACAGCAGTCGGGCCAGCGCGCGGTGCATGCCGCCCTACTTCAGCCCGCCGCTGAGGAACTGCTGCAACCGCTCGCACTGCGGGCGCAGCAGCATCTCCTTGGGGTTGCCTTCCTCTTCGACCTTGCCCTGGTGCAGGAACAGGCAGTGGTTGGAGACCTCGCGCGCAAAGCCCATCTCGTGGGTCACGACGATCATCGTGCGGCCTTCCGCCGCCAGGTCGCGCATGACCTTGAGAACCTCTCCGACCAGTTCCGGGTCCAGCGCCGACGTGGGCTCGTCGAACAGCATGACCTCGGGGTCGACCGCCAGCGCCCGGGCAATGGCCACGCGCTGCTGCTCGCCGCCCGACAGCTGGGCCGGGTAGACGTTGGCACGATGCGAGACACCGACGCGCGCCAGCAGCGCCTGCGCGCGCTCGATGGCCTCGGCCTTGGGCTTGCCMAGCACGTGGATGGGTGCCTCGATGACGTTCTCCAGCACTGTCATGTGAGCCCAGAGGTTGAAGTTCTGGAACACCATGGCCAGTTTGGCGCGCCACAGCTGCAGCTGCTGAGGCGAGGCGGCCTTCAGCGTGCCGTCGCGGTCGCGGGTCAGCTTCAGCGCTTCGCCGCACAGGCTCAGTTCGCCTTCGTTGGGCTGTTCCAGCAGGTTCAGGCAGCGCAGGAAGGTGCTCTTGCCCGAGCCCGAGGACCCGATCAACGTGACGACATCGCCGCGCCGCGCCGCGAAGGAAATGCCCTTGAGCACCTCGCGATCACCGAAGCGCTTGTGGATGTTGGTGGCCTGGAGTTGGATCGTCATTTCAGTTTCTCTTTGCGGGCCGAACGCAGGGCCGCTCCCAAGCCGGCCCGCGCTGGCGATGTGCTCGCGGCTCGATGCCGCGAGCATCRCCGTCCCCCAGGGGGCTGAGGCCGGACACATGGCGCCCTGCGGGCGGCATGTGCCTGCCGAAGGGCTGCGGCACATGCCGCAGCGCGGTCTGCAAGACCGACCGGACCTGCCCGCGTTCAGCGCGGCTGGGCTGGGCGAGGGGCTTCATGTCAAGCACCGAGCAGCTTGCCGGTGCGCAGCGCCTCGCGGCCCGCGACCTTGGCGACGCGCATGCCGGCGTTCGCAAAGCGCAGGAAGTCGCGCGCGAAGAACAGGCCGTCGACCGGGCTCTTCAATTCAGTGACCTCGGCCGTGATGGGGTCGATGACATGGGCCAGCACTTCGCCGGCCGTCACCTCCACACCCACCTCCTTGACGAAGGTCAGCACGCCGGCCACCGGCGACTTGATCGGCATGCTGCCGGCCAGCGGGCGGGCGTCGCCGATGGCCTCCGGCACTTCGGGCTTGTCGCCGGCAATCAGGCCGCGCCAGCGCAGGAAGTCGACGATGTTCTTCGCATCGGCGGCGGCCAGCTCATGCGTCACGTCGGCCGCGCCGCGCAGCTCGACGGTGACCGACAGGCAGGCCTGCGGAATCGGGAACTTGCCGCCGAAATGCTTGTCCCACTTCCACCAGACCTGGGAGCAGGCCTCGTCGAAGGGGTTGTCACCCGAGTCCTGGGCC
>NZ_JBFULE010000610.1:0-3224 GCF_056400485.1 Roseateles sp. P5_B10 | reverse complement strand
GCTCCATGGTGGGCAGCCTGGTCGACAGCCTGTTCGCCGGTCGTGCCAGCGCCCTCGTCAGCCATCTGCTGGACGCCCGCGGCGTCGATGCCGGCGAACTGGCCGAGCTGCAGGCGCTGCTGAAACAACGCAAGGGAGATGTGCGATGACTGATGTGCTGCTGACTTGGCTGTGCAGCTATCTGCTGCACAGCAGCCTGTTGATCGGTGCGCTGTGGGTGGCCGAGCGCGCCGGCATGCTGGCCCGCCTGGCCCTGTCGACGCAGGAGACGCTGTGGCGCCTGGCCTTGCTGGGCGGCCTCGTCAGCGCCAGCCTGCCGCTGCTGCCCACGTTGCCTCAGACCGCGCCGGCCGATGTCGTGCGGCCCGCCGTCGTCGTGCAGGAGGCCGCGCCGGTGCCCGCCGATGTTCGGCTCATCGTCGTCGAGGCGCCCGCCGCCGCGCGGCCCAGCGCTCAGCTCGGCGCCTTGCCCATCACGACGCCGCTGGCGCCGCAGGCCCATGACGTCGCCATCGGCTTCATGGCGCTGTGGCTGGCGGGTGCCGTGTTGATGCTGCTGGGCCTGGCCCTGCAGTGGGCCTGGCTGCGCCGCACCGTGCGCTGCCTGCCCGAGTTGGCTGACGCGCGTTGGCGAACCCTGGCCGTGCGCCTCGCTGCCGACATGCGCCTGCCCCTGCCCTCATTGCGCCATGCACGCGCCAACTGGGCCAGCCCGCTGCTGGCGCCGGGCCGGGTGCTCTGCCTGCCGGCCTGGTGCCTGGACCTGCCGGACGACGAAGCTCGTGCCGTGCTCGGCCATGAACTGGCTCATCTGCGCCGCCGCGACCCCGCCTGGCGCCTGCTTGCCGCCGTCATGAAGACCCTGCTGTGGCCGCAGGTGCTGAACCGCGTCGCGCTGCAGCGCCTGGACCTGCTGGCCGAGCTGGCCTGYGATGCTGCGGCCGCTGCACCGACCGGCCAGCGCCTGGCCCTGGCGCAAAGCCTGCTGCGCTGCGCTGAGGCACTGAAGGCCCAGGGAGGCGGCCACGGCCCCGCCCTGGCCTGCGGTGCCGCCAGCGCGGGCTCGCCCTTGTTCGCCCGTGTGCGCCGCCTGCTCAAGGCCGAGGTCGAGGGTGAGGACGCTCCGCGCGAGCGCCGCGGCCTTCGCCTGGGGCTGGTGGGCGCCATGGTGGTCGCCCTCGTCGCGCTGCCGGCGGTCGTCGTCAGCCACACCGATGGACGTAGTCTTCTGGATCGCTTCGACCTTGGTGGCCTGAGCGACGGCATGTCCTTCTCGGTGCGTGGCACGCGCATCTACAGCCGCTATCCCGGCGGCAGCTTCTCCGTGACGCTGGACGGCAAGGCGGTGTTCAACGACGCCGAGGATGAAGTACAGGCGCTGACGGGCACCCTGACCGTGAAGGAGCGCGAGGGCGGGCTGACGCGCGAGATGGTGCTGAAGTCCATGGGCGAGGGCCGCATCGAGCGTGAGTACCGGGTCGGCAACGAGAGCCTGCCTTTGGACCAGGCCGGTCGCCAGTGGTGGGCCAAGGCCGTGCAGCGCTTGGCCGAGGACCTGACCGACCCGCAGGTGCGTGCCCGCAAGCTGTTCGCCAAGGGCGGTGTCGATGCGGTGCTTACCGACATCGAGCGTGCCCGGGAGGACTTCCAGCGCCGCCGCCGCATCGAGGCCGCGCTGCAACTCGACGCGCCGCTGCCCGCGGTGGCGTTGGACCGCCTGATCACCGCCTCCACGACCCTGCAAGGTGCCTTCGAGCGTCGCGAGGCCTTGAGCGCCATTGCCCGCCAGCCGCTGAACGAACCCCAGCAGCTGGCCTGGCTGGCCGCCGTGGCCGGCATCGACAGCGACTTCGAGCGCCGTGAGGCCCTGGGGGCGCTGGCGCCCAAGCTGCTCGACAGGCCTGCCGTGCTCGCGGCCTGGACCGAGGCACTGGGCCGTATCGGCGGCGACTTCGAACTGCGCACGGCCATCGACAACCAGGTGTCGGCGACGCCCCAACCCGCCGTGCTCGCGGCCGCCGTGCAGGCGGCGGCGCGCATCCAGAGTGATTTCGAGAAGCGCGAGGCCCTCGGCGCCGTGGCGCAACGCATGCAGGGCGACGAGGCCGAGCTGGTCGACGCCTATGCCCGTGCAGCCGGCGGCATCTCGGGCGGCTTCGAACGGCGCGAGGCCTTGAACCGCCTGCTGGACCGGCCCAAGCTGGCGGCCGCAGGCCTGGAGCGCGTGCTGGCCAGCGCCGAGAGCATGGAAGGCGGCTTCGAGCGCCTGCAGGTGTTGCTGCGCGTGGCCGAGAAGCTGGGCCAGGCCAAGCCGGTCGATGCCGGTCTCGTTGAGCGCGTGCGCCGCGCCGGGCGCGGCCTGGGTGACCACGAGCGCGGTCAGATCGAGAACGCGTTGGATCGGTTGGGCTGACGCCGCAAGGCGCGGCGGGCCCGAAAGAAGCTGCGAGCGAGCCTAGCCCGCTCGTTTCGCGAGCACGGCGCGCGCCACGCGCGACACCGGCGGGCGGCCCAGCACGTTGGAGATATAGGCGCCGGCGTCCACGAGCTTGTCGAGGTCGATGCCGGTTTCAATGCCGAGACCATTGAGCAGGAACACCATGTCCTCGGTGGCGACATTGCCGGTCGCGCCCTTGGCATAGGGGCAGCCGCCCAGGCCGGCCACGCTGGCGTGGAAGCTGTGGAGCCCCAGTTCCATGCTCGCGTAGACATTGCTCAGCGCCTGGCCATAGGTGTCGTGGAAGTGACCCGACACTTCGGCGAGCGGGAAGTGCTTCAGCGCCCGCTCCATGGCCGCCTGCACTTTGCGCGGCGTGCCGACGCCGATGGTGTCGGCGATGTCGATCGCGTCCACGCCCAGCTCGCGCAGCGGCTTCACGACAGCCTCGACCTGGTCGGCGGTGATCTCGCCTTCATACGGGCAACCCAGCGAACAGGACAGCGCTGCGCGCACCTTGATGCCGGCGGCGTGTGCGCCTGCTATGACCGGCGCAAAGCGCTCCAGGCTCTCGGCGATGGAGCAGTTGATGTTCTTCTGCGTGAAGGCTTCGCTCGCGGCCGTGAAAACGAGGATCTCGTCGGGCTTCGTCGCCAGCGCGGGCTCCAGACCCTTCAGATTGGGCACGAGCACCGAGTAGCGCACACCGGTGCGGCGCTCGATGGCCGCCATGACGGCGGCGTTGTCGCCCATCTGCGGCACCCACTTCGGGCTGACGAAGCTGGTG
>NZ_JBFULE010000609.1:0-3227 GCF_056400485.1 Roseateles sp. P5_B10 | reverse complement strand
GTGCTGCCCTGGAGCGCAGGCAACTCAACGAGGCTCTGGAAAATGTTCGGGTGAGCCGCCTTCTCGAGATCCGAGGCGGTGAGGCGCGTGGTCGGCGTCGGTTGCGTGAAGCCGCGCGCCGAGATGCGCGAGCCCGTAATGACCACGGTGCTCAGCACGCTGGCGCCGGGATTGACCTCTGGCGCGGCGTCAGGCGTTGTGGCCGGTGTCTCAGCGCTTTGGGCCAGGGCGGGAAGCGCCAGCACGGCGCAAGCCGTGAGGGCCGCCAGATGGATCAGGGTCTTGGAACCGGGATTTCGCATGGGAGGTCTCCTGAGGTGGCACGGTGGGCCGCTGCCTTGTGGTCGTTGAGCCGGTATTCGGTAAACAAACTTGGTTATTGGATAGCGCTGTCCGGGAAGCTTAAAAAAACCGGATGGCTTAGGTTGAAACTCGCCCAAACACGCGATCCCCAAGGTTTGAACAGCTGCGCCGTGGGCTATCGCGTTTCGGGATTGCGCTATCCTAGGCATCGAATTCCCCCTCCGATATGGGGGATACCATGTAGAAATGCCGAGCAGCAAGACGACATCAGCCGCCTCCCCCAGACGCACCAGGGCCACCGGCCGGGTGACGCTGGCGGACGTGGCGCAGGCCGCCGGCGTCAGCCCCATCACCGTGTCGCGGGCCCTGCGTGGCGAGCGGGCGGTGGCGCAGGAGCTGTGCGAGCGCGTCCAGGCCGCCGCCACTGCGCTGGGCTACGTGCCCGATCCGGCCGCCCGCGCGCTGGCCTCCAGCCGCAGCTCCCATGTCGCGGTGCTGATCCCCAAGCTGAGCAATACCTTGTTCGTCGAGCTGCTCGACGCGGTGCAGACCACGCTCGTGCCGGCTGGCTACCAGACGCTGATCGGCGTCACCCATTACGACGCCAGCGAAGAGGAGGCCGTGCTGCGCAGCTTTCTGGCACACCGGCCGGCCGGTCTCATCGTCACCGGCCGCGATCGCAGCCCGGCGGCGGCCGCTCTGATCGAGGGCAGCGGCGTTCCCTGCGTGCATGTGATGGAGGTGGAGCCGGGCAGCCACAGCGTGGGCTTCTCGCAACGCGATGCCGGGCGGGCCATCACGCAGCATCTGCTCGATTCGGGTCGGCGCCGCGTCGTCTACGTTGCCGCCCAGCTCGATCCACGCACCTTGGAACGCGGTGAGGGCTACAAGGAGGCGCTGGTGCAAGCCGGCCTGGGCGAGAGCGTGAACAAGGTGCTGATCGCAGAGCCCTCGTCCATGGCGCTCGGTGGCGCGATGCTGGAGCGTGTGCTGCGCGAGGCGCCTGAGACCGACGCCATCTTCTTCTGCAACGACGACCTTGCGCAGGGCGCGCTGCTGGCGGCCTTGCGCCTGGGGGTGGCCGTGCCTGGCCGCGTGGCGGTGGCCGGCTTCAACGACCTGCCGGGCAGCGACCAGATGGTGCCGCCACTCACCACCGTGGCCACGCCGCGCCGTCAGATCGGCGAGCAGGCGGCGCAGATGTTGATGAAGCTGATGCGCGGCCAGCCGGTGGAGCAGCCCAACGTGGACCTGGGCTTCCAGGTCGTGCGGCGGGCGTCAACCTAAGAACGGCTCGCTGTGGCGCGGCGCCGTCACCGGCGATCTTCGACCTGGCGGAGCGCTGCGCTACCTCTGTACGCGTCGCAAATGAGCTGCGCGAGCAGCCGTGCTGGCTCGCTGAGGCTTCGGCTCGCTCGATGAACGAGGCCGATGTCGCGATGGAAGGTGTGATGCCCGAGGTCGATCGCGCGTACCGCCGCGGGCCACCTGCGATGCGTGGCGGTCTGCGGCACCAGCGCGACCCCCACCCCGTTGGCCACCAGCCGCACGATCGCATCCAGTTCGTCGAGCTCGCAAACCTGCTGCACGCTCAGGTGCGCGGCGCGCAGGAAGCGGTCGACCTGCCTCCCGCCAAACGAGGCGCGGTCATATCGGACGAACGGTTCGCTGGATAGCAGCTGGGCCCAGTCGTCGCCGGCCACGTGCCGCGGCACCAGCAGGCGAAACGGCTCGTGCGCGAGCGTGCTCCAGCGCAGGTCACTGTGCAACGAGAACGGTGGGCGAATGATCGCTGCCATGGCGATATCGCCGGCATCAACGAGGTTCAACAGTTCCATGGACAAGCCCGGAACGACTCGCGTGCGGGAGCTGGGAAGCTGCTTGTGGAACTTCCCGAGTGCGTCCGGTAGCAGCGAGCGTTGGACCGATGCAATGGCGCCGATGTTGAGCAGCACGGTCGATTGCGGCCCGGTGTTGCTGGCCCCCAGGTTGCCATAGAGCAGAAGCAGTTCCTGGGCTTGCGCCAGCATCTGCTGCCCCATGGCATTGAGACGCGCCGATCGTCCAGTCCTGTCGAAGAGCTGGAAGCCGAGCTCTGCCTCCAGCCGCTGCATCTGCGCGCTGACGGCTGCCTGCGTAAGGCCAATCTGCGCACCGGCGGCGGCAAACGTGCCCTCGCGTGCGACGGCCATCAAGGTCTTCAGTTCGCGGATCATTGACAAACAATATTTGTACTTGGTGCAAATATATATTGATTTTATTTTTCACTGGACTGCCTAGGATTCAAGCACTGAACACCACCACCGCCCCCGATCAGCAACCAAATGCCTAGACCATGACGATGCGTGCCCCCACCAAGAATCCCGACAGCCTTTCCCCGTTCCACGTCGCATTCGCGGTGCACGACATCGCCCTGGCCAGAAAGTTTTATGGAGAACTGCTCGGCTGCCCCGAAGGCCGCAGCGCGGACGATTGGGTCGATTTCAATTTCTACGGCCACCAGATCGTCGCCCACCTCGCGCCCGCTGAAACCGGTATCGCACAGCGCAATGCAGTCGATGGCCACGGCGTGCCGGTGCGCCACTTCGGGATCGTGCTGCCGATGGCCGACTGGGAGGCGGCCGCCACGCGCCTGAAGGCGGCCGGCGTCGAGTTCGTGATCGAGCCCTACATCCGCTTCAAGGGCGAACCCGGCGAGCAGGCAACGATGTTCTTCCTCGACCCGTCAGGCAATGCGCTGGAGTTCAAGGCCTTTGCCGACATCGCGATGCTGTTCGCGAAGTAGTCGGTCGCCAATCGCCAGACAGGAGCAATCAATTGAAGATTCTGGTTCTTGCCCTCATCGCCGTTGCCAGCGCTTGCGCGGCTCAAGCGGACACGCTACAGAAGATCAAGACAACGGGATCCGTGACGATGGGTGTGCG